>NZ_JBEZFA010000008.1:0-212925 GCF_040649215.1 Micromonospora sp. NPDC049044
TGGTCGGCGACGACCTCGTCGACGATGGCCGGGTCGCAGATGTCGCCCTGGACGAACCGTAGTCGGGGGTCGTCGCGGACGGGGTCGAGGTTGGCCAGGTTGCCCGAGTAGGTCAGCTTGTCGAGCACGGTCACGACCGCCGGCTCGAGTGGCGGCACGCCCTCGGCGCTGCCGAGGGGCTTGCCCAGCAGCAGGCGAACGTACTCCGACCCGATGAATCCGGCTCCGCCGGTGACGAGGATCCTCACGGGTCCGAGAGTCTACGCCGGCCGACTGGCGGCGACGGCAGGTGTTTCGGCATTATCGGTTAGGGCCGCCCGGGCGATTGCAGGTGTAGCTGCCTTCGGGTAGAAAGTGCCAGCGAAGTACGACTCGTCGTGCCCGCACGTATCGCATCTATGGGGGGCGAGTGAACGGCGTGTCGCTGGTCAATACTGCTCGGCCATCGTCGGGTCCCGGCACGAAACCATCGCCCGGCCGCCGTGCACTGGGGCTGTTGCGGCAGCTCTTCGCACCCGAACGGCTCTACATCGGCGCGCTCGGCCTGACCGGGCTGGCGGCGGTGCTGTCGGTGGCCCTGCCACCCGCGGAGCGCGGTGAACTGTCCGCGAACATGGTCAGCGCGACCCTCGGTGCCGCCGTCGGCGGCCTGTCCCTGGACACCTTCCTGCTGTCCCGTCCGGGCGGCTGGGTCTTCTCCCGGGGACGCCCCTGGGTCCTCGCCATGCTGGGGGCCTCGGTCCTCCTCTCCATCGTCGCCGCCGCAGTGCTCACCACGGTGGCCGGGATCGGCAGCTACCTGGTCGGCATGGGTTCGGCGGCCGGTCTGACGATCTTCAACACCGTCTCGTCGATCGCGCTGCGCCAGAAGAGCTTCCTGGTCGTCTACGCGATGCGCGCGGCGAGCGGGGCGGTTCTGGTCGGTGGCTACGTGGCGCTGTACTTCGCCGGTCACCTGGACGGCGGCCTGTGGAGCATGGTGTGGCTGGTCGTCCAGTGGGTCAGCGCGCTGTCCGTGTGCGCCCTGGTGCTGCGGATGCTCCGCCGGATCGGGCCCGCACCACGGCCGGAGGCGACCGCGCTGGACTACCGCTCCGACCTGGTCGCCGTCGGCAACCTGCACCTGGGGATCTTCGCCCAGATGATGACGCTGCGGTTCAACCAGATCCTGGTGGCCAGGTTCGTCGGCGCCGGCCCACTCGGCGTGTACGCGCTGGCGGTCGCCGCGCTCGAGTTCGCACAGGCGGGTGCCGTCGTCCGGGCGCAGCGCATCCTGGCCAGCCGCGACGGTGACGGCGGCCCCGACCCCACCCGAGCGGTGGTCACCGCCGCGCTGCCGGTCGCGCTGGCCGCCGTCCTCGGGCTCGGTGTGCTCGGCTACCTCCAGCCGGAATACCGGTACGCCTGGATCCTCGGCCTCGTTCTGCTGCCCGGCTCGCTGGCCACCGCGGCCGGCAAGAGCTGGAGCGCCCTGCTGCTGAAGAGGCGGGGCGAGCGGGCCACCACGGTGGTCGCACTGATCACCCTCGGCTTCGCGATTCCCGCATACTTTGCGATCATCCCGTGGGCGGGTGTGATCGGGGCGGCGGTCGCCTCGACGCTCGCCTACGCCGTACACGCCTTCGCCTCCAGAGCAAGCCTGCGACGAGCGCAGTCGCCGAATCATGGGACGGTTTGACATGGATGTCTCGATTGTTGTTCTCGCCTGGGAGGATTTCGAGCGCACCCGCGCCTGCGTCCTGTCGCTGCCGGCGGAAGCGGAGATCGTTGTCGTCGACAACGGCAGCTCGATGCACATCCAGGAGTCGCTGAGCGCGTTCTGCGCCGAGCAGGGTGTCACGTATGTCCAGTCCGGCTCGAACCTCGGTTACGCGCGGGGGATGAACCTCGGCGTGCGCCACACCAGCCGGGCGAACGTGATCCTCTCCAACAACGACATCATCGTGCACGAAGACGCCGTGACCCGGCTGCTGACCGCCCTCGAGGACCCGAAGGTGGGCGCTGCCTTCCCGGGCGTGGTCACCCCGTCGGGGGTGTCGCAGACGGAGGGCGGTCGCTTCCTGGGCCTGGGCGTGGGTCTCGCGCACGCCACCGGGCTGAGCTTCGTGCTGCCGAACCTGCGGATCGTCGCGCCGCCGGAGAAGGCGGACTGGCTGACCGGCCCCTTCGTGGCCATGCGCCGGAGCACCTTCGACGCCATCGGCGGCGTCGACGAGACCTCGTTCTTCTACTCCGAGGACATGCGGCTCTGCTGGGCCGTCCGTCAGCAGGGCCTGCGACTGGCGTACGTGCCGGAGGCCGTGATCATGCACGAGGACGACGCGACCGCGAAGCGGCGCTGGTCCGAGGAGGAGATCTCCGAGCGCCGCACCCGCGAGTTCATCCGGGCGAGCAAGGACATGGGTGGCCGACGCGGCCGCATCGCCACGACGGCGTACGTGGGCGGGGTGCTGCTGCGCGCCGCGGTGGGCGCGAACCCCGTTCGCCGCGCCATCGCCAAGGGCGCCGTTGAGGGGCTGCGTACCTCGTGAAGGTGTTGTTCGTCTGCACCACGGGTGGCTCCGGACGGCGGCAACTCGGTGGTGCCGAGCGCATCCTGACCGAGATCATCCCGGCGCATGCCCGAACGGGCCTGGAGGTCATCGCCGCCACCTCGGACGACGAGGTCGGCCACGCGCTGCGCGAGGCCGGGGTGCCGTGGATCGGGCTCAGCGCGACAAGTCGGATCGACCTCGCGTACGCGCGGGAGATCCGCCGCCTGGTCAACGAGGTGCAACCAGACGTGGTCTGCGCGCACCTGCTGTCCGCCGCCATGCACTGCCGGGCGGCATTGAGCATGGAACGCCGGCGGACCCCGCTCGTCGTCACCCTGCACAACAGCCTCTGGCAGTACCGGGACACCGCCGGGTCGTTCCAGCAGAAGGCGCTCATCCAGTCCAACATCACGCTGGACCTGGCCATGCGTCGGGCCCGTCCCCACGCGACGGTGGCGGTCTCCGAGTTCGAGGCCGCCGAGCTGCGCGACCGTGGCGGTGTCAAGAACATCCACCTGATCCCGAACCCGCTGCCGGCCACCTGGCCCAGCCCGAAGCCGGCACTCACGCCGGAGCCGGGTCGACGGCCGGTGGTCGGCTATCTCGGCCGGCTGGAGAAGGAGAAGGGGGCCGACCTCCTGCCCGAGATCGCCGCTCTCCTCCCGGAGGTGGACTTCAAGGTCGCCGGGGCGGGCTCGATGGTGCTCGACCCCCGGCCCAACCTCGACCTCGTCGGCCGGGTCGTCGCCGCGGACTTCCTCCAGGAGATCGACTGCCTCGTGGTGCCGTCCCGGGTCGAGTCGTTCGGGCTCAGCGCCCTGGAGGCGCTGTCCCTCGGCGTACCTGTGGTGCACACCGGGGCCGGCGGCCTGGCCGAGGTCACCCGCCACGCCACCGGCACCCTGGCGTTCCAGGCGGACCTCGCGCCCGCCGCGCTCGCCGGCGCCATCCGGGACGCCCTCGGCCGCCGTGCCGTCGACGAGGGGCAGCAGGTGGCCGAGTGGTACGCCCAGGAGTATGCCTTCGATCGGTGTGTCGAGCGGTGGCAGAGCTTGTACAGGTCTCTTCTGTGACCACAACAACCAGGACCAGCAGCCCCACCCTTTACCGGACCCTGGTGCCCTGGGTGGTGGCGGCCGTCATTGTCGTGGCGGTCTTCCTCTGGGACACCGAGTTCGGCGTCGCCGCCGCCTTCCTCGCCGTGGCGGCCCTGATCTTCCGTGCTCACACGTGGCTCGCCATATGCACGGCCGCCTGGGGCTTTGTCTTCCTCGCCGTCCTCACCATTCCGGGGCCGTACGACTCTCCGGCCGGTCGCGCCGCAGTGCCGATCTTGGGGATCTACGCGGCCTGGTTCCTCGCCGCCTGGTATTTCGGCCGTCGACTGGCAGCCAACAAGCGTCGCCCGGAACAGTCGACGGTGACCGAGAACACCGTCGTCATGCCGGCCGTCGCGACGGGGTCCGCGGTCACCGTCGTCATGCCAGCCGTCGCGACGGGGTCCGCAGACACCGTCGTCATGCCAGCCGTCACGACGGGGTCCGCAGACACCGTCGTCATGCCAGCCGTGACGACGCGTCCGCCGATGGACCGAGCGGGTGTCGAGTCGGCTCGGGCCGAACTGCGCTGGCCCGCCGAAAGTCGGCTCCGGGCCTTCGTACTCTTTCTCCTTCTGCTCTCTCTCATCGGTGCGGCGTTGAAGTTCCGCGGTGAGGTACCGCCGCTGTTTGCCGACAACCCGGACGCCGCGCGCGAGGCGGTACGGCTGCGCTCCAACCTCATCACCGGGCTGTTCTCGGAGTTCTGGGGGATTGGCTTGGCGATCTCGCTGCTTCGCGCGCTAACCGGGAAGGCGGAGGGACGGTGGACCTACGTCGTCTTCGTCGTTATCTTCGCGTTCGGCGCGGCGCTGGGCGCGAGCAAGAACTCCGTTCTACTGGGAATCGTGCCGCCGCTGGTCGCCGCTCTCTCGGTGCGCCGATCGGCGACCATCAGCCGGAAGAACCGGCTGCGGGTGTCGCTCGTGGTGCTCGTGATCGGAGCTGTCGCAATGGGTGCGGCAGTCTTCCTCGGCGGCCAACGGACGCTGGCCGGCACCGGGCAGTTCGAGGACCAGTTCCGAGCGCAATATGGCGCCAGCCCGTTGTATGCCAGTGTCGGGTCGCTGGACCTGTCGCTGAGCAGTTCCGTCGAGACCTTCGGTCGGTTGTGGCAGGTGCGCGAGCAGCACCCGCCGACCTGGGGCCGATACACCTTGACCTTCACGGGTTCGTTGGGCGATCGCCTGCTCGGTCCGGCTGACATCTACAAGATCACCGCGCGCCTGAGCAAACCGTTCTACATGAACACCGCAACGTTCGTGGCCATACCTCTGCTCGACTATGGGCCGATCGGCGCGGTGCTCTTTCTCTCAGCGTTGGGCTTCTGCGTCGGGGTCGTCGATCGGCGGCTGACATACACGTCAAGCCCTGCCCACCAACTGACCCGGGCGTTCGTGATCTACTTCGCGACTTTTGGTGTCTACGAGTTGTATCCCGTGGTGCAACCCTTCTGGCTGGCTCTCGCCCCTGGCCTCGTTGCCCTTTACCTGCTTAGCAAACCGATGAGGTGGATCCCAGAGTGGATGAAGCGCTGACAGTCGTCACCGTTCTCTACCGTTCGAGCGACATGTTGACCCAGACGCTGCCTACCTGGGTACGCAGCGCCGAGGGCCTTCCGGTGCGGTTCATCTTCGCCGACAACTGGCCCGAGGACGGCTGCGAGAAGGTTGTTGCCGGTTGGCTGGACGAAGAGCGGTACGAGTACCTTCCCGACTCCTCGAATCCGGGGTTCGCGGCGGGCTGCAACCGCGCGGTCGCGGCCGCGAGGACGAACCATGTGCTGCTACTCAACCCAGACGTGTGGCTGCCCGATGACGCGCTTGCGCGTGTGTGCGCCGCCATCGCCGAGGACCCCGGCACACCGATCGCGGTTGGTCTGGCCATGCACGGTGGGGAGTACATCGGCATCGACGTCAATCCGGTCTCGCTCTTCATCGACAGGACCGCCACCGCAGCGCGGGGACCACTGGGTCCGTCGGGGGGCGCCGCCGTCTTCCCGACCGAACTGTTCCACCAGTTCGGGGGGTTCTACGAGCATCTATTCGCCTGGGGCGAGGACGCTGACCTGGCTTACCGTCTCTACGCATCGGGATACCGGACCCGCGCGCTCGATCTCGTGCTCCCCCACGCGGGTGGGCACAGCGTCGAGGGCGACAACAAGCTCCAAGGCTTTCGTGCCTTCCTGCTGGCCCGAAACCGACTTCTGGTCGCGGCCCGGGTCTTCACCTGGCCGCTGATGCTCCTCGCCATGCCGGTACTGGCCCTGGCGCACCTCGCGCTCGCCGCCCGACGTGTCCGTCAAGGCCTGCTGTGGCCGTTCCTCCGTGGCGTCGGACGTGGCCTGCTGGAGAGCCCGGCCGCCCGACGGCAGTGGAACGGCAAGCGATTCGGCTTCGCGTCCCTGTACAGCTACCTGACAGTTCGGAGAGCATGATGGCAGGACACCAGTGGAGTGTCGTGACGGTCACCTACAACTCGGCGGACACGCTCCGCAGGTGCTGGCGGGGAGCCAAGCCCTACGAGTGGATCGTCGTCGACAACGCCTCCTCCGACGACTCGGTCGCGGTGGCGGAGGAGTTGGGTGCCCGGGTCATTCGCCTGCCGGAGAACGTCGGCTTCTCGAAGGCCAACAACGTCGGCGTGCGCCAGGCGGCGGGCGAATACGTGGTATTCGCCAACCCCGATCTTGAGATCGACCCGGACGGTCTCGACGTGCTCAAGCGGCACCTCGACGTCCACGGCGGTCTGGTGGCTCCTCAACTGCTCGCGACTGACGGCACTCCCCAGCCCAACGGGCGCGGTTTCCCCTACGCCACCGCCAAACTGGGCAACCGGAAGATCTGGCCGCTGTCCCGGATGCACGCGACCTACCGGGTGGTGGCGAACCCCGGTGAAGCGGTCTACGTCGCCTGGGCCATGGGTGCCGCAATCGCCGTCCGCACCGCCGACTTCATCGCCATGGGCGGATGGAACGAGCAGTTCTTCCTCTACTACGAGGACCACGAGCTCGGTCTGCGGGCGTGGCGGCACGACATGCCCGTGGTGCTGCTCGGCGACGTGCGGTGGACCCACCACTGGGCCCGTGCGACGAACTCGTTCCAGTGGTCGCGTGCCCACACTCTGGAACTGCAGAGCGCCAAGACCTTCTTCAGTCTGTTCCCTGAATTCGTCATCGGGTTGCCGTCGGCCTCCCGGCGCAACCCGCAGGCGGCACGCCTGATCGGTGCCCCGGTGCCCACGCAACGACGCACGGGTGAGTCGCTGCCCACGCCGGGTCGTCAAGCAGGGGCCAGCTGACGGCACCCTGCTCCACCTCGACCGGCACGGCAGGCCCGGTCGACACCGCAATTCGCACCCATCGACGATGTCGTCGGGGGAAAGCATGGTCGTTTCGCACTCTGGATGGAAAATGGCGTGGTCGGACAAGTCGTACTTGAGAACGTGACCCCATCGGACGTCCCAGCGGCGCCGACAACCAGGCGCCGCCCCACCTCCGCGGACTGGATCGCCATTGGCGTATTGCTGGCCCTCGTCGCGGTGGTCCACGACGTCAAGACGATGCTCACGGCGTCGTACTGGCTCGACGAGGCGTGGGTGGCGCTCTCGGTCCGGCTCCCGCTCGGCGACCTGCCGGTGACGACCGCGTCCACCCCGATCGGGTGGACCCTTCTGCTGCGGCTGGTGCCGGACGCCGACTACCTACGTGTGGTGCCGCTTGCTTTCCTCTGCCTGGGTGTCGTCGCCGCGTACGGGCTCGGGCGGTTGCTGCGGTGGCCGACTCGGTGGCTCGGAATTGTCGCAGGCTTCGTCTGTGCCATGGCGGTCCTGCTCCTGCCGGCGCAGCAGGTCCGTCACGACCTCAAGCAGTACACAGCGGATGCCGCCGTCACGGTGGCCCTGCTCGCTCTGGGCGCTTGGACCGAGCAGACCTGGTCGCGGAGACGGCTTGGCGTGGTTGCGGCCGTGGCCGCCACAGGCATATTCGTCAGCCACGTTACCGCCATCGCCACCCCCGCCGTGTTCGGCGGGTTGTTGCTGGTCACCGCGCTGCAACGCCAGTGGGCGCGGCTCCGGGACGTCGTGGTGGCAGGGCTCGGCGCGATGACTGTCATCGTCGCCGTCTACTTCGGTATCTCCGCGCGGGGCAACAATGACGCGATGCGGGAATTCTGGGTCGGTAGTTTCCCGACCCTGACCGAGTTGCCCGGCTACCTCAGCCGGCAGATCGACGACCTGGCCCCAATGCTTGGCGCGTCCGCTCTGGTCGTCGGCGGGCTGTTCATCGCTGGTGTCGTCACCCTCGCCTGGCAGGGCCGCCCCGCGTCGGCGATCGCGGTGCTTCTGCTGCCGGTGGCGGTGACAACGCTGGGGGTCGGCAAGTTCTATCCGCTACTGGAGCTGCGTACCTCGCACTTCCTGCTCGTCGCGACGGCTGCGGTCGCCGGCCTCGGTGTCGCCGGACTGGCTTACGGGATGGCCGCGCTCGTTGCCCGCGGGGTTCCTCGCGTGCCGTCGACAGTCCTTACCGCGGCGATCTGCGCCGTCCTGCTCATGATCTTCGGCATCAACAACGGCCGCTGGTACCGGTTCGACGGTAACGACCCGGGGTTCTACTTCACCGCTATCGGCGTGACGGACATCCGTTCGGCGACCGAATACGTGAACAGCCATCGGTCGTCCAACGATGCCATCGTCATGAACGACCTGGCGTGGTACGGCTTCGCGTACTACTCGCGGTCCGACAAGGTCAAGCTTGTCGCACCAGCCGACAACACCGTCGGCTGGCAGGTCGAAATGCCCACCCGGTCCGACGTCATCGTGATTCCCCACCACGACATCGCACTCATACACGCCAAGATCGATGAGGCGCTGGCATTGGCATCACAGCGGGGTGGCGGGCGCGTATGGCTGATCCGAACCCACGTGATGTGGGAGACGGAGGACTGGCAGAAGGTGTTCGCCGACTACCGGGTCGAGCAGGTTACCGATGGTGTGGAACCGGTCCTGCTGATCAGCAAGAGGTGACCAACCCGGCACCGAAGATTCACCGCGCGCCAGGGCGTGGGTAAAAGGCTTCTGGTCAAGCCCGGGTGGGAACCAGCGGCGGTTCGGCAAGGCGGAGATTCGTCCAGATATCGATGATGCATCCGGGCGAATCTCCGCCTTCGGGCGGGCTTACCGGATCTTGTAGATGAGGAATGTGGCAGCCGGATAGCGGACTGTCTCGCGAAGTTCCAGACACGGCTCGTTGAGCGCCGTCGCTGTCACCAGGTACCGGACCTGATGCTGCTGGAGGAAGCTGCCGCACGGTTCGGTGGCGACCTCGAAATGGTCGGGCGTCGGCAGCTCGAAGGTAGTCGGTGAGTCGCGGGCGGGGTCCCGATCGAACACGAACCAGACGTGGGCGTAACGGTTGTAGACCGCGTCCTGCTCGCCCTGCTCGTCTGCGGTCCGCCAGAGATCCAGCTGAGGATAGGCGTAGACGCCGGACAACGAGCGGGCGCCGCTCATCGAGGCGAAGCTCTGAATGCCTCCCACATCGGTCACCCAGGCGGCGCCGGGGTCTTCGGCATGGATGGTTCGGATCGACTCCGCCAGCGGCGTGCGGGTCAGTGCTGCGGTGCCGCGGTAGAGCGGATGGATGAACACCGTCATGGCAATCGAGAAGGCCAGCAGGACGGATGCGGCCCAGGTGAAACGCTGACGAAGCAGCAGATACACGACCAGCGGAACCGGGATGATCGACAAGAGGAAGCCGCGCGACTGCATGAAGCCGGGAAATGCCCGCTGCACGTGCAGGCTGAGCAGCACCTGAACGAGCAGGACGACGAGGGCGTATCCGACGACGACCTTGAAACCCGGCTTGGTCGATCGCTCGTCCTGCAGCCGACGGACGACCAGCACCACCCCGATGACACTGAGCAGACCGATGCCGACGAGCAACCGCGCGTGCGGCACCAGGTTGAGGAACAGGATCTTGCCGACAAGGTCCAGATGGGGGACGGACAGCCAGACCAATGCGCCTAGAAGCGTGAGACTGGCGAGCAGCAGCGGCCAGTCAATGGCCCGCTGGGCGCGGTACAACAGGTACAGCAGGATCATGCTGGGCACTACCAGGTACGGGAATACGAGCAGGAAATTGGAGTTCTCGCTCTGATTGTCCATGACCTGGTAGAGCTCGGCCTTCTCGGCGAACTGCAATCCGAAGCTGGTGTGCCCGGAGAACAGGTGCAGCAGATCGAAACCACCGCTCTCCACGACACGCTTTCCCGGATAGACCGTGCTCTGCATGGTGTCGATGACGGTCAGCCGGGTCGCGATAAACGCACCGATCACGGCACCCGCAACCGCAAGCGATGCGGCGACGATACTCAGCTGCCGCAGCAGCAGTCGGCGCTGTAGTACACGGCCCTGCTCGATCAGGTAGCCGATGGCGAACGGCGTCACCGCCAGGACGCAGGCGATCTGGAACGGCGGGTAGAGCACGAGCGCGAAGCAGGTGAGCAGATAGGCCAGGAGCGCCCCCCAGGCAACTGTGACGAGCAGCCGTTTCGAACGCACCAGAAGAATCAGCACCGTAGCTGCGAACAGGGCGTAGTACATCGACGACAACGTCACGTACTGGTACCACCACTGAACGAACGGACTGAAGAACAGCGCCAGGGAGAGCCCGGCGGCAAACCATCGTTGCCTGGGCATCAGAGCCAGCACGAAGAAATAACAACTCAGGATGAGCAGATAGCCCATCAGCCACCATTTGAAGGCGAAAGCAAAGTCGAACGGCAGCACCAGAAAAGCCAGGTTGTGCGGCTTGAAGGCGACCGACCACTCCTTGTACGGGACGTCCCTGACCAGGGAGACATCCTCGCCTTCCTCCCCCATGTTCGGGTTGATCTGGGGGTAACCGGCCGCGTCCTGGGCGACGGTCATTTGAGTGTTGACGTTCCACTCGTCTGACCGGATCCCCTGCGGACTGTTGAACAGGAGGGCCGGGTCCTGCTGTGCGCCGTACAGCATGTTGTGGACCATGCCCATTGAGGACCCGTTGATTTGCAAAGCCGTCAGCCCCAGCAACGCGACAGTCAACAGAGCCGGGAAGAGCCAGATGCTACGGACGAATCTCCCGCCGGCGCGGGTGGCCCGGCCACGGAGACCAGTGATGTCGTTCATCAGTACCATTCTGTTCAAGGGGTGAGGGCATTGCGCGGTCAGCTGCAGGAGCCCGTGCTGCCTCCTCGGCGCAAGACCCCGTAGTCAGCGCGGCGGCGCTCCTGGGCCGTTCGCAACGCCCAGGCCGACCAGGTAGTAGTTGTGCCAGAGCCTCAGCTGTGCCGACGCCACATGTCGCGCAGCGCGTCCCAGTTGCCCGCGATGCCGACCATGCAGGGAGTCTCGAGAACCATTACGGCGTTGGAGTCGTCCCGGTCCCACCAGACACCGCAGTATGCCTGGCCCTCGAACAGGAAGCCGTACTCGACGTAGCTACCAGGCACACCCGTCACGCCGCCCGTCGTGCGGGTCGCCTCCCGGACTCCGGGGGCGAACGCGTTGGCAGTGCGGCCGAGTTCTTCACGCTGCGCTCGCGCCGCGATCTTCAGGGCTTCTTCCCGGAACAGCGAAAAGTGCACCTGCAGTGCGCCGTTGGGGCAGAAGACGTGGCCCTCCTCGTTCTCCGGCAGTGCGGGGCCGCCGCGACCGTAGACCACGCAGCCGCTGACCTCGGCCAACCAGAGGTCGCCCATCTGCGCCAACTCGCCGGTGAACTTCGACTTGTTGATGGAGAGCTGGGTCGCCTGATAGGGCGGGAGGGAGGCGGTTGCGGGGGGCGGCGGCTCGTCCGAGTCGCCACGTCCACCGAGGGCGTACCCCGCGACACCGGCGACGAGGGTGAGCGCCAACCCGCCGACGACGAGCCAGATCCAGCTCACGCCTCTCCGGACGACCTGGACCGGTGCGATCCGCCGGCCGGACATCCCGAACGGTTCCCGGTCGAGCGGGACCGGCACGCCGGACGAGGGTGCCGCCGAGACCGGCTGGGACGACGGCCCGGCCCACGGTGCCTGCGCGTACAGGGCGACCTGCTGGGTCGGCTCCGCAAGCGCGCCGGAGACGTCGCCGCCCGTCGGGGCCTGCCCCGGGCCGCCGGTCGACACGGGGGTGCCGCTGACCGGGGTCACGGAGGCACCGAGCGGCATTGTGGCGTCGTCAGCCCGGTAGTCCTGCTGCAGGAGCCCGAACAGGCGCTCCGGCACGTCCGGCTGGTCGCCCTCGTACGCCGCCCACGGGTTCGTCGAGGACAGGTCGGCATCCGCGTAGGGGTGACCGCCGGGTGCCTCGGACAACATCCTGACGGCCTGGGCGAACGCCTCCCGCCAGCGTGGGTCAGCCGCCGCCGGCCCGTCGAGCAGGATGACAGTCGCGGGTCGTTCCTGCCCGTCGACGGCGGACCACGCCTTTCCCACCAGAGACCCGCCGAGCACACGGGTGAACCTGTAGGGATTTTCCGGCTGCATGTGCGCTCCTCGGTCGTTTCGCCGAGCGGATACTACCGATCACCTCTGAACGCGGACTGCCCCGTCAGGACGTGCTCTCGACCACCCTCCGGACGGCGCGCAAGCGTGCCGGAACGGCGTCGGACGCCGCCTTGCCAGGTGAAAGATTTGATGCATAGAGTCGGCCTGTGAATGAAAGTGGTGCGCAGGGCACCGAACTGCTCGACCTGTTCGACGGGGTGCGGCTGACGCCCACCCAGCGCCGAATCGCGCACTGCCTCGTGCAACACGCGCCCGCCGTGGCGTACCTGTCCGCCGCCGAGGTCGCCGAGCTGGCCGGGGTCAGCCAGCCGTCGGTCACCCGGTTCGCCGTCGCGCTCGGCCACGACGGCTACCCGGCGCTGCGCCGCCGGCTGCGCCACCTCACCACCGCGACGCCGGGCGGGTCGACGGACGCCGGCAACGAGCTACAGCAGGCGGTACGCGCGGAGATGGGCAACCTGGACCGGCTGGCCGGCCAACTCGCCGACCGGGACCGGATCGCCGAGACCGGACGGTTGCTGGCCCGGAGCCGACCCCTACCGGTGCTCGGCCTGCGCGCCGCCGCACCGCTCGCCGCGTACTTCGCGTACTTCGCGGCGAAGGTGCACCCGGACGTCCGGGTGCTCGACGACGGCGGCAGCCTGCTCACCGACCGGCTGGAGCAGGCCGCCGAGGCCGGCGCGTCCGCAGTGCTCGCCTTCGTCCTGCCCCGCTACCCCCGGGAGACACTGGACGCGCTCCGCGACGCCCGCGAGGCCGGGCTGACAGTGGTGGCGATCACCGACTCACCGGTCAGCCCGGCCACCGAGTACGCCCACGTGGTGCTGCCGGCGGCGGTCGGCGCGCAGCTCGTCTTCGACCTGCACACCGCCCCGATGACGCTGGCCATGGTGTTGTTACAGGCGATCTGCGACGCGGCACCGGCCGACACCCAACGCCGACTGGAGGCGTTCGAGGCCTCCGCGGCCCGCCGACAGTTGTTCCGCGGATGACCGGAGGAGACCCGAGATGACCCAGCCCGTCCGTGCCGCACGGGGCAGCCAGCTCACCGCCCGCGGGTGGCAGCAGGAAGCCGCCCTGCGGATGTTGATGAACAACCTCGACCCGGAGGTGGCCGAGCGCCCCGACGACCTGGTCGTCTACGGCGGCACCGGCAAGGCGGCCCGGGACTGGCCGTCGTACCACGCGTTGGTCCGCACGCTCACCGACCTGCGCGAGGACGAGACGATGCTGGTGCAGTCGGGCCGCCCGGTCGGGGTGATGCGCACCCACGAGTGGGCCCCCCGGGTGCTGCTGGCCAACTCCAACCTGGTCGGTGACTGGGCGACCTGGCCCGAGTTCCGCCGCCTCGAACAGCTCGGCCTGACCATGTACGGGCAGATGACCGCCGGTTCGTGGATCTACATCGGCACCCAGGGCATCCTCCAGGGCACCTACGAGACGTTCTCCGCGGTGGCCGCCAAACTCGCCGACGCCCGCGGCGACGGGCAGGGGCAGAGCGGCAGCACACTGGCCGGCACTCTGACGCTGACCGCCGGCTGTGGTGGGATGGGCGGCGCGCAGCCCCTCGCCGTCACCATGAACGGCGGTGTCTGCCTGATCGTGGACGTGGACCGCACCCGCCTGGACCGTCGCGTGCACGACCGCTACCTCGACGAGGTCGCCGACTCCCTGGACGACGCGATCGCACGGGTCCGCGCGGCGAAGCGGGAGCGGCGGGCGCTGAGCGTCGGTGTGGTCGGCAACGCCGCCGAGGTCTTCCCCGAGCTGCTCCGCTGGGGCGTCGAGATCGACGTCGTGACCGACCAGACCAGTGCGCACGACCCGTTGGCGTACCTGCCGGTGGGGGTCGAGCTGGCCGACGCCCGGGACTACGCCGCCGCGAAGCCTGCCGAGTTCACCGACCGGGCCCGGGCGTCGATGGCCGCGCACGTCGAGGCGATGGTCGGCTTCCTGGACGCTGGAGCCGAGGTGTTCGACTACGGCAACTCGATCCGGAGTGAGGCGCAGCTCGGCGGCTACCAGCGCGCCTTCGACTTCCCCGGCTTCGTGCCCGCGTACATCAGGCCGTTGTTCTGCGAGGGCAAGGGTCCGTTCCGGTGGGCGGCGCTCTCCGGCGACCCGGCCGACATCGCGGCCACCGACCGGGCCATCCTGGAGCTGTTCCCGGAGAACGAGTCGCTGGCCCGGTGGATCAGGCTGGCCGGTGAGCGGGTCGCCTTCCAGGGTCTGCCGGCGCGGATCTGCTGGCTCGGCCAGGGCGAACGGGACCGGGCGGGGGTGCGGTTCAACGACATGGTCGCCTCCGGTGAACTCTCCGCGCCGGTGGTGATCGGCCGGGACCATCTGGACACCGGCAGCGTCGCCAGCCCGTACCGGGAAACCGAGGGCATGGCAGACGGCTCCGACGCGATCGCCGACTGGCCGCTGCTCAACGCGCTGGTCAACACCGCCAGCGGCGCGTCCTGGGTGTCCATCCACCACGGCGGTGGCGTGGGCATCGGCCGGTCGATCCACGCCGGTCAGGTCTGCGTCGCCGACGGCACCCCGCTGGCCGGTCAGAAGATCGAGCGGGTGCTCACCAACGACCCGGCGATGGGCGTGATCCGGCACGTCGATGCCGGCTACGACAGCGCCCGCGAGGTGGCCGAGCGCACCGGCGTCCGCATCCCGATGGCTGAGGGCGTCGACTCGTGACCGACGACCTCTCCGCCCGGTTCCGGGCCCTGTGGGACGAGATCGCGCCGATCGGGCGGGACGCCCACAGCGGCGGCTACCTGCGGTACGCGTTCACCGAGCCGGAGCAGAAGCTGCGTGCCTGGTTCCGGGGGCAGGCCGAGCGGCGTGCGATGCCGGTCACCGAGGACGGCAACGGCAACCTCTTCGCCCACTGGGGTGACCCGGAGGGCTCCGACGCAGTGCTGACCGGCAGCCACTTCGACTCGGTGCCGCACGGCGGGGCGTACGACGGGCCGCTCGGCATCGTCAGCGCGTTCCTCGCCGTGGACGAGCTGCGGGCCGCCGGGGTGGCCCCGGACCGGCCGCTTGTCGTGGCCGCCTTCGTGGAGGAGGAGGGGGCGCGTTTCGGCGTACCGTGCCTGGGGTCGCGGCTGCTCACCGGGGCGCTGTCGCCCGAGCGCGCTGCCGGCCTGCGGGACGCGGCCGGGGTGAGCTTCGCCGAGGCGTTCGGCGGGCAGCCGGCGGGCGCCCGCCCGGAGCTGCTGGGCCGGTTCGGCGCCTTCGTGGAGTTGCACGTCGAGCAGGGCCGGGCGCTCATCGACACGGCCGCGCCGGTCGCGGTGGCCAGCGCGATCTGGCCGCACGGCCGGTGGCGCTTCGACGTGGCCGGCGAGGGCAACCACGCGGGTACGACAGGGATGGCCGACCGCCGCGACCCGATGCTCACCTACGCCTTCACGGTGCTGGCGGCCAACAAGGAGGCCCGGCTGCGCGGCGCGCACGCGACAGTGGGACGGGTCGCCGTAGAACCCAACGCCACCAACGCGATCCCGTCGAAGGTGACCGGTTGGCTGGACGCGCGGGCCGCCGACGAGCAGACGCTGTCCGGTCTGGTCGAGGCGGTGTGGGGCAAGCTCGCCGAGCGGGCCCGTCGCGACGGTACGGCGGTGACCGTCACCGAGGAGTCGGCGACGCCACTCGTCGCCTTCGACGGCGGGCTTGCCCAACGGCTGGCCGCGCTGCTGGCCGCACCGGTGCTGCCCACCGGCGCGGGGCACGACGCCGGAGTGCTCGCCGCGCACCTGCCCACCGCGATGCTGTTCGTCCGCAACCCGAGCGGGGTGTCGCACTCCCCCGCCGAGGCGGCCACCGACGACGACTGCGCCGCCGGGGTGCGGGCGCTGGCCAGCGTGCTGCGGGAGCTGACATGCCACTGAACGAGGTGGCGAGCCGGTCGACGGACGGCACGGATCTGCGGCGGTTCCGGCCGCCAGGGTTCCGGCCGCCAGGGTTCCGGCCGCCAGGCCTCCGGCCCAGCCGGGGTCGACACCTGGTGGTGACGTCCTTTGGAGCTGATGTCGCAAACGCATCAAACCCAACCCCGCCATCGACCCAGCGGCAGACGCAGCGGCAGCGGCAGACGCAGCGGCAGCGGCAGCGGCAGACGCAGCGGCAGCGGCAGACGCAGCGGCAGCGGCAGACGCAGCGGCAGCGGCAGCGGCAGCGGCAGACGCAGACGTCGTGGCCGGTGCGGCCGATGCCAGCGCCACTATCGCGGCCCGCGTCGCGGTTGATGTCGCAAACGATTCAGCTCCAAAGGAGGCGAGGAGCATGACCGCGACCCGCTGGCTCGCCGAGTACGCGTGGCTGCCTCAGCACGCCGAACCGACCCCCGACGTGCTGATCGAGGTCGAGGACGGCCGGATCAGCGCGGTGACGCCGCTGACCCCCGGCAGTCAACCGCGAGCCGGGGTCGAGGTGCACGCCGACGCCACCCGGCTGCCCGGGCTGACCCTGCCCGGCCTGGCCAACGTGCACTCGCACGCCTTCCACCGCGCGCTGCGCGGGCGCACCCACGGCGGTCGGGGCGACTTCTGGGCCTGGCGGAATCAGATGTACGCCGTGGCCGACCGGCTGGACCCGGACACCTACCTCGCCCTGGCGCGGGCCGTCTACGCCGAGATGGCGCTGGCCGGGATCACCTGCGTGGGCGAGTTCCACTACCTGCACCACCGGCCCGACGGCGGCGCCTACGACGACCCGAACGCGATGGGCGCGGCGCTGGTGGAGGCCGCCGCGCACGCCGGGATCCGGCTCACCCTGCTGGACGCCTGCTACCTCACCGCAAGCGTGGACGGTCAGGCCCTGACCGGGCCACAGCGCCGTTTCGGTGACGGCGACGCGGCCCGCTGGGCCGAGCGGGCGGCGGCGTTCCAGCCGGCGGACGCCCACGTCCGGGTCGGCGCGGCCGTGCACTCGGTACGGGCGGTGCCGGCCGACCAGCTCCGCACCGTCGCCGACTGGGCCCGGGAGCGGCGGGCACCGCTGCACGTGCACCTCTCCGAGCAGCCCGCCGAGAACGACGAGTGCCGGGCGGTGCACGGGCGCACGCCCACCGCGCTGCTCGCCGAGCACGGCGTGCTCGGGCCGGACAGCACCGCCGTGCACGCCACCCACCCGACAAGTGCCGACCTGACAGTGCTCGGCGACAGCCGGACCGGGGTGTGCCTCTGCCCGACCACCGAGCGGGACCTCGCCGACGGGATCGGCCCGGCCCGCCGGATGGCCGACGCGGGGATCCGGCTGAGCCTGGGCAGCGACAGCCATGCCGTCATCGACCTGTTCGAGGAGGGCCGCGCTGTGGAGTTGGACGAGCGACTGCGTACCCGCCGGCGAGGCCACTTCGCGCCAGTCGACCTGCTGACCGCGGCCAGCGTCAGCGGGCACGCCGCGCTGGGCTGGGCCGACGCCGGCCGGATCGCCGTCGGCGCCCGCGCGGACCTGGTGACGGTACGGCTGGACACCCCCCGCACCGCCGGGGTGCCCGCGGTGGGGGCGTTCTTCGCGGCCACCGCCGGGGACGTCGAGCACGTGCTCGTGGACGGTCGGGTGGTGGTGGCCGAGGGCCAGCACCTGAGCGTGGACGTGCCGGCCGAGTTGGCCGCCGCGATCGAGGCGGTGACAACCCGGTGAACGCGAGGAATGAGCCGATTCTGCGAGCCCCGCAGTCGCGAACGGAAGGAGGCCCCGCGTGAGCGGCAGCCTGCTCGTCGACAACATCGGGGAACTGGTCACCAACGGCCCCGGCACGCGCCCGCTGGGCATCCGCCGCGACGCCGCAGTGCTTGTCGAGGAGGGCCGGGTGGCCTGGGTCGGGTCGTCCGCGACCGCGCCGGCCGCCGACCGGCGGCTCGACGCGGGTGGGGCCGCCGTGCTGCCCGGCTTCGTGGACAGCCACGCCCACCTGGTCTTCGCCGGGGACCGGTCGGCCGAGTTCGCCGCCCGGATGGCCGGTGAGCCCTACACCGGCGGCGGCATCCGCACCACTGTCCGCGCGACCCGGGCCGCCAGCGACGACGAGCTGCGGGCCACAGTGCGCCGGCTGCGCGGGGAGGCGCTGCGCCAGGGCACCACCACCATGGAGATCAAGAGTGGGTACGGGCTGACCGTCGCCGACGAGGCCCGCTCGTTGCGGATCGCCGCCGAGGTCACCGAGGAGACCACCTTTCTCGGCGCGCACGTGGTGCCGGCCGAGTACGCCGACCGTCCGGACGACTACGTCGGACTGCTCTGCGGGCCGATGCTGGCCGCCGCCGCTCCGCACGCGAAGTGGATCGACGTGTTCTGTGAGCGGGGTGCCTTCGACGTGGACCACGCCCGGGCCATCCTGGCCTGCGGGCAGGCCCTCGGGCTCGGTGTGCGGGTGCACGCCAACCAGCTCGGCCCCGGGCCGGGCGTACAGCTCGGCGTGGAGCTGGGCGCGGCCAGCGTGGACCACTGCACCCACCTGTCCGACGCCGACATCGACGCGCTCGCGTCGAGTCAGGTCGTCTGCATGTGCCACGAGGGCCCGCACACCACCACAGTCGCGACCCTGCTTCCCGGCGCCGAGTTCTCCACCCGCTCGCCGTACCCGGACGCCCGCCGGCTGCTCGACGCCGGTGTCACAGTCGCGCTGGCGACGGACTGCAACCCCGGCTCGTCGTACACCTCGTCGATGGCGTTCTGTGTGGCCCTGGCGGT
Source organism: Micromonospora sp. NPDC049044 (assembly GCF_040649215.1). Taxonomy (NCBI): domain Bacteria; kingdom Bacillati; phylum Actinomycetota; class Actinomycetes; order Micromonosporales; family Micromonosporaceae; genus Micromonospora; species Micromonospora sp. NPDC049044. The sequence continues at coordinate 18,871 of NZ_JBEZFA010000008.1, forward strand.
CCGCGAGATGCGGATGACCCCGGCGGAGGCGGTCTGGGCCGCGACCGCCGGCGGCGGGCGGGCCCTGCGTCGCGACGACATCGGCGTGCTCACCCCCGGCGCGCGGGCCGATCTCGTGATCCTGGACGCGCCGTCTCACCTGCACCTGGCCTACCGGCCCGGGGTACCCCTGATCCGCCAGGTAATACGCAACGGAGTTCCGCAATGACGAACGTGACAATCCACCCCACCGGGATCACCGCGGACGACGTGCTGGCGGTGGCTCGCGGCACCGCCACTGTCGTCCTGGCCCCGGCCACCATCGAGGCGATGGCGACCAGCCGGGCCATCGTGGACGGCATCGAGTCGTCGGGCCGGCCCGTCTACGGGGTCTCCACCGGGTTCGGGGCGCTCGCCAACACCTTCATCGCCCCGCAGCGGCGGGCCGAGCTGCAACACGCGCTGATCCGCTCGCACGCCGCCGGGGTGGGTGCCCCGATGCCACGCGAGGTGGTCCGGGCCATGATGCTGCTGCGGGTCCGGTCCCTCGCGCTGGGTCGCTCCGGGGTCCGGCCGCTCGTCGCGGAGGCCCTTGTCGACCTGCTCAACCACGACATCACCCCGTGGGTGCCGGAGCACGGCTCGCTCGGCGCCTCCGGTGACCTGGCGCCGCTTGCGCACTGCGCGCTGGTGCTGCTCGGCGAGGGTTGGGTGCTCGGCCCGACCGGCGAGCGGCAGGACGCGGCCGACGCGCTCACCGCCGCCGGGCTCAAGCCGATCGAGCTGGCCGCCAAGGAGGGGCTGGCGCTGATCAACGGCACCGACGGCATGCTCGGCATGCTGCTGCTGGCCAGCCACGACGCGGCGCACCTGTTCGCCATGGCCGACGTGACGGCCGCGCTGGCCATCGAGGCGATGCTCGGCTCCGAGCGGCCGTTCCTGCCCGAGCTGCACGCCATCCGGCCGCATCCCGGTCAGGCGGCGTCGGCGGCGAACATCCACCGGCTGTTGCAGGACTCCCGGGTGATGGATTCGCACCGCGACGACCTGGCGCACGCCGTGCAGGACGCGTACTCGATGCGGTGCGCCCCGCAGGTGGCCGGCGCCGCCCGCGACACCCTGGACTTCGTCCGTACGGTCGCGGGCCGGGAGCTGGTGTCCGTTGTGGACAACCCGGTGGTGCTGCCGGACGGGCGGGTCGAGTCGACAGGTAACTTCCACGGCGCACCGCTCGGCTTCGCCGCGGACTTCCTCGCCATCGCCGCCGCCGAGGTGGGCGCGATCGCCGAGCGGCGGGTGGACCGGCTGCTCGACGTCACCCGCTCCCGCGAGCTGCCGGCGTTCCTCTCCCCCGACGCCGGAGTCAACTCCGGGCTGATGATCGCCCAGTACACGGCGGCCGGGATCGTCGCCGAGAACCGTCGGCTGGCCGCCCCGGCCTCGGTGGACTCACTGCCCACCAGCGGCATGCAGGAGGACCACGTCTCGATGGGCTGGGCGGCGGCGAAGAAGCTGCGCACCGTGCTTGACAACCTCACCAGCCTGCTGGCGGTGGAGCTGCTGGCCGGCGTGCGCGGTCTGCAACTGCGTGCTCCGCTGGAGCCGTCCCCGGCCGGCCGGGCGGCCGTCGCCGCGCTCGGCGGCGCGGCCGGTGAGCCCGGCCCGGACGTGTTCCTCGCCCCCGTGATGGAGGCGGCCCGTGCCGTGGTCGCCGGCCCGGAGCTGCGTGCCGCCATCGAACGGGAGGTCGGCCCGCTGGGCTGAGCTCCGTCAGGTAGCTGTCGTCCGCCGCGGGTCAGGCGGCGGACGACAGCACCTCACGCACGTCAGGCGGCGGGCGGCAGCACCTTGGCGACCAGTTTGGCCAGCTCGCGAAGCGCCTTACCCCGGTGGCTGATCGCGTCCTTCTCCGCCGGGGTCAGCTCGGCGTTCGTCCGGTCCTGTCCGTCGCCCAGGAAGATCGGGTCGTAGCCGAACCCGCCGTCACCGCGCGGAACGCGCAGCACCCGCCCCGGCTGCCGACCGTCGACGAGGTGCTCCTTGCCGCCGGGCAGCACCAACGCCACAGTGCAGACGAACGAGGCGGCGCGCTGCTCGTCGGGCACGTCGGCGATCTGGTCCAGCACCAGCTGGAGGTTGGCCCGGTCATCGCCGTGCCGGCCGGACCAGCGGGCGCTGAACACCCCGGGCATCCCGTTGAGCGCGTCCACCGCGAGCCCCGAGTCGTCGGCGATGGTCGGCAGCCCGCTCTGCCGGCAGCCCTCCCGCGCCTTGATCAGCGCGTTCTCGCCGAAGGTCAGGCCGGTCTCCGGCAGTTCCGCGTACTGCTCGACGTCGTCAAGCCCGAGCAGGGCGATCCGCTGCGCGCCGAGCGCGCCGTCCAGGATCCGCTGGAGCTCCACGAGCTTCTTACGGTTACGGGTGGCGAGCAGGACCTTGTTCATGAGAGAGCCTTCCGCTGGGCTTCGGCCAGCTCCGCGCACCCGGCCACGGCCAGGTCGAGCAGGCTGTCGAGTTGGTCGCGGGCGAACACGCCCGCCTCGCCGGTGCCCTGCACCTCGACGAAGTCACCCGCGCCGGTGCAGACCACGTTCATGTCCACCTCGGCGGCGACGTCCTCCTCGTAGCAGAGGTCCAGCCGCGCCTCCCCGGCGATGATGCCCACGCTGACCGCGGCCACCGACCGGTGCATCACCTTCTCCGGCTTACCTGCCAACGCCTTGCGGCCGGCCAGCCAGTTCACCGCGTCGTGCAACGCGACGTACGCGCCGGTGATCGCGGCCGTGCGGGTGCCACCGTCGGCCTGGAGCACGTCGCAGTCGAGCACTATCGAGTTCTCGCCGAGCGCCTTGAGGTCGATGCTGGCCCGCAGGCTGCGGCCGACCAGCCGGGAGATCTCGTGGGTACGGCCACCGACCCGGCCCTTGACGCTCTCCCGGTCGGAGCGGGTGTTGGTGGCCCGGGGCAGCATCGCGTACTCGGCGGTCACCCAGCCGAGGCCGGAACCCTTGCGCCAACGGGGCACCCCCTCGGTGACGCTCGCCGTGCAGAGCACCCGGGTGCCGCCGAACTCGACGAGCACCGAGCCCTCCGGATGGGTGCTCCAGCCTCGGGTCAGGGTCACCGGTCGAAGTTGATTGGGCCCTCGCCCGTCAGGTCGCGCCATCCCTGCACCCTATGCGGTGCGCTGATCCACCTCGGCCGGGGTGTCCCCGAGAAGTGGCCGCGCCGTGTACCCGGAGGATTCCGGCGACCGCCGCCGGCCAGCCGAACTCCTCGGCCCGCAGGCCGACGGTGGGGCAGGGGCGCGGTCGCGCGAACCGGGACCCGGTGCGTCAGATGTCGTAGCTGGCGCCGGGGCGGACCACGTCGATCGGTCCGGTGTACGCGGCCGCGGCCGACTCCAGGGTGTGCGCCTCGCTGCCCCAGGCCGCCACCAGATGGGTGAGCAGCAGCCGACCCACCACCGCCTTGGTCGCCGCCTCGCCGGCCTCCCGGCCGGTCAGATGCAGATCCGGCGGATTGTCGACCCCGTCGAGGAAGCTCGCCTCGCAGAGGAAGGCGTCGACGTTCTGGGCCAACCGCAGCAACGCGTCGCAGGGCGCGGTGTCCGACGAGTAGCACAGCGACCGACCGTCGTGCTCCAGCCGCACCCCGTACGTCTCGATCGGATGGTTCACCCGGTCGACGGTGACCGTGAACGGGCCGATCGGGAAGGTGCCCGGTTCGAGCGCGTAGAACTGGTAGACGTCCTCCAACGGGCCGTCGTCGTGGTACGCCGCGCTGAGCTGTTCGGGAGCACCGGAGGGCGCGTACATCGGCAGGGCGGGGTGGGGGCCTTCCGGGGCGTACCGGCGGACCACCACGTACGTCACGGCGTCCTGGATGTGATCGCAGTGCAGGTGGGTCAGCAGGATCGCGTCCGGGGCGTGCAGCCCCGCGTACCGCTGGAGGCTGGACATCGAACCGGAACCGAAGTCGACAAGCAGCCGGAAGCCGTCAGCCTCGACGAGATAGGCCGAGCAGGGCGACTCGGGGCCAGGAAAACTGCCGGCGCACCCAAGGACTGTCAGTCGCATCGAGTGGTCTCGCTGTCACTATCAGTAGCACCCGCGCCGGCGATGGTCCCGGCCATGATCTCTACCGACGCCTGCGTCACGCTGCGCAGCCTACGCTGGCGCAGGCGGCAGCAAGAATCATCCGCTGGAAGGTGTCACGAACGTGACACCCGCTCGCGGTACGCCGGCAAGCGGACGGGCCGCCGACAAAATGTCGACGGCCCGTAGTCGGCAGACCGAATCGGTCAGGCCCAGAGCTGCCCCTCCAGGGCGTCCTCGGCATCGGCGAGCGTGCCGCCGTACGCGCCGGTGGACAGGTATTTCCACCCACCGTCGCAGACCACGAAGGCCACGTCGGCCCGCCGGCCGTCACGCACCGCCTCGTGCGCCACCGCCAGCGCGGCATGCAGGATGGCACCTGTGGAGAAGCCGGCAAAGACGCCCTCCACCTCCACGAGTTGGCGGGTACGCAGCACCGCGTCCCGGGTGCCGACCGAGAACCGCCGGGAGAGCACCGAGGCGTCGTACAGCTCCGGCACGTACCCCTCGTCGATGTTGCGCAGGCCGTAGACCAGCTCGCCGTAGCGCGGCTCGGCCGCCACGATCTGAATGCCCTCGACCTTCTCCCGCAGGTAGCGCCCGGTGCCCATCAGAGTGCCGGTGGTGCCCAGCCCGGCCACGAAGTGCGTGATGCTGGGCAGGTCGTGCAGCAGCTCCGGCCCGGTCGTCTCGTAGTGCGCCCGCGCGTTGGCCTCGTTGCCGTACTGGTAGAGCATCACCCAGTCCGGGTGCTCGGCGGCGATCACCTTGGCGGTGGCGACCGCCTGGTTGGAACCACCCGCCGCCGGCGAGAAAATGATCTCGGCGCCGTACATCCGGAGCAGCTGGACCCGCTCGGTGGACACGTTCTCCGGCATCACGCAGACCAGCCGGTAGCCGCGCAACTTGGCGACCATCGCCAACGAGATACCGGTGTTGCCGCTCGTCGGTTCGAGGATGGTGTCACCCGGCCGGAGCCGGCCGGCCTCCTCCGCCGCCCGGACCATGAACAGCGCGGCGCGGTCCTTGATGCTGCCGGTCGGGTTCCGGTCCTCCAGCTTGGCCCAGAGGCGCACCGGCGGCGCCCCGTCGGACACCGTCGGGGAGAGCCGGGGCAGGCCGACCAGCGGCGTGCCCCCGCAGGCGTCGAGCAGGCTGTCGTACCGCGCCATGGCGGCCGGCCTCAGCGAGCCGCGACGGTGCCGCGGACCAGCACGTCGGCGGCGCGGTGCGAACCGGCCGCCGCGGCGCTCTGCGAGCTGATCGCCGCCGCCGCCGCGCTGTGCGAGCTGATCGCCGCCGCCGCGGCGCTGTGCGAGCTGATCGCCGCCGCCGCGGCGCTGTGCGAGCTGATCGCCGCCGCCGCGGCGAAGCCGAACGCGCCGCCGGCCACGGCGGGCAGGATGGTGACGCTGTCGCCCTCGGAGAGCTTGGCGTCCAGGGCGCCGAGGAAACGGACGTCCTCGTCGTTGACGTAGACGTTGACGAAGCGGTGCAGCGTGCCCGCCTCGGTGATCAGCCGGCCCCGCAGCCCGCCGTGCCGGGAATCCAGGTCGGTCAGCAGCTCGGCGAGGGTGTCGCCGGCGCCGTCGACGACCTTGGCGCCGCCGGTGTAGCTGCGCAGGATGGTGGGGATGCGAACCTCAATGGCCATGATGTCGAACTCCTCGATCGGGTGTGCCTACGGTGACGGGACAGGACGAGAGCGGACGCTGACGGATCAGCGGCCGGAACACTCGTAGTCGACCGTCGCCGGGCTCTGCCCGAACATGTAGGACTGGACGGCATGCGGGTCCACCCCGGCCTCCACGACCCGGACCGGCTCCTCGGTGACCACACCGTCGACGATCCGGAACGAGCGGATCTCCTCCGAGTCGGGATCGCGGGTCGAGACGAGCAGGTAGTGCGCGCCCGGCTCACCGGCGAAGGAGACATCCGTCCGCGACGGGTACGCCTCGGTGGCGGTGTGCGAGTGGTAGATGACAACGGGCTCCTCGTCCCGGTCGTCCATCTCCCGCCACACGCGCAGGTGCTCCATCGAGTCGAACTCGTAGAAGGTCATCGATCGCGCGGCGTTGTCCATCGGGATGTGCCGGGTCGGGGTGTCGCTGCCGACGGGACCGGCGACCACGCCGCACGCCTCGTCGGGATGATCCCGGCGGGCGTGGGCGACGATCGCGTCGACGATCGACCGGTCGATGCTCAGCACGAGGACCACCTTAACGCCTGATGAGCGCGGGCCGAAGTGGTGCCGGTCACGCCTAGTCGATCAAGGCGTTGAGCAGCGACTCCTGTAAATATCCGAGATACGCGTAGACCGAAAGCTGGAACACCCGGCTGGAACCCGGGTCCTCGGCGACCGCGTCGTCCAGTTCCTCGCCCAGGTCCGTGCCGTCCTTGATCTCCAGCCGGACACCCATCGCGAGCCGGGCGTCGTTCAACGCCCGCAACCACGCCTCGGCCGCCTCGGCGTCCAGCCGCACCTCACCACCGGCGTCGTCGGGCAACGCGGCCAGGATCGCCCCCGCCTGATCGATCTTCGCAGTCTTCAGATCGCCCTCGGTGTACCGCCGGAACTCGGCGGTCCCCGGCGCGTCCTGCGGGTAGACCGCCGGAAAGAGCCGACCCACGACCGGGTCGGTGTGGTCGAAACCATCGGTGAGCAGGCCGACCACCTCGGAGGCGACCTTGCGCAGCACCCGCACCTCGTCGACAGCGAAGGTGGCGACGTAGTGGCCGGCCTGACGACGGAACATGCTCACGACCGATCCACCGTCGCCCACAGCCCGTACGCGTGCAGCTGCGACGCGTCGTGCTCCATCCGCTCCCGGGCACCCGTGGAGACCACTGCCCGGCCCTTGTGGTGCACGTCAAGCATCAGCTGCTCGGCCCTCTCCCGGCTGTAGCCGAAAAGCTTCTGGAAGACCCAGGTCACGTACGTCATCAGATTGACCGGGTCGTCCCACACGATCGTCACCCATTGCCGGTCAGCCGCCGGCACCTCGTCAGTGTCCGGCGTCTCGACCGGTGCAACCTGTGGAGCCGCCATGTCCCCCATCGTGCCACCGGTTTCCCGGAACCGAGGAACCGGAACGCCGGCCGGGCGCGGATCGTGCACCTGAGACCCCGCCGACCCGCCGCGGGCGTCCGCGGATCCGTGGTCTGGCGTGGACCCGGACCAGGGGGCGGCCCCACCGTCAGGCGAGCAGGATGCCGTGATCGACTGCATCGGAGAGCACCACGCCCAGCGAGAGGCGGATCACCTCGAACCGTCGGGATATCTCCCGGGACAACCCCAACTCGACCTCCCGCACCGCGCGCTGCGACCAGGCTCGCGCCGCGTTGTGGTCGTCCCTGCCGGGCATCCGCCACTGCTGCCAGCACCCGCCGGAGAGCGCCACCGCCATCGGCGGAAGCACCTCGTCGCGGAACACCGTCGGATAGTGGGCGAGGGCGTCGATCGCCTCCGGGCCGGTCAATCCGGCCACCCCGGCTGTGCTGGTGATCAGCAGGACGTTGTCCAACTCCTGGCCCGGCCGGTCGTCGACCAGGCCGTACCGCACGGCGGTGGCGATCCGCCGCCGCACTCCTTCGACAGGTGGCGCGCCGAGCACCCGGGCCGCGGCGTCGGCGACGATGCCGCGCACCGCCTGGTCACACTGCGCGGTGGCCAACAACGACAACGCCGCCATCTCCCGATCCAGGAGATCCGGTAGGCCCGCGCAGCCGACCCCGAACACGATCTCCTGGACGGCCCGCAGGTGGATGTTCGCCAACTCCAGGGCGAGGTGCTGACGGATCCGCTGAGCACACGTCCGGGTCTGCCGGTCGAGCCGCTCGGACCAGTCCCCCGGATCGGCGGCCACGGCCACCCGATCATGCTGCCCCGGCAGGACCGGCGGTTCGACGCTGGCCCGCCGCAACCCCTCCTCCGACGCCCAGCCCACCAACGCCCGCCGCAGGTCGGCCGCGGAGTCGCCGGAGTGGGCGTCGACCGGGAACCACCGCGCGTCAGCCAGCGCCGGCACCGCGGCCAGCAGCGCCGCACGGTGAGCCGCCACTGTCACCGCCGCCGCGTCCACCTCGGTCGCCTGACCATCGACCGGCGAGACGGACGCCCCCGCGTCCTCCGTTGTCGCCGCACCTTCGGCCAGCGGGGACCGCCCTGCCGCACCGGGGGTCACCGCGAAGACGACCTTCACCGAGGTCGAGGCGACCTCGGCGAGCAGGTTCAGCTCGGCCGCCGTGAACGCCTGGTCGGCGGCGATCACGAAGAGCATCGCGCCGGCCCGGCCCACCGCGTCGAGCAGCACCTGCCGGCCGGACACCCCGAGCGTCCCGGTGTCCGGCACGTCGATGAGCGTGAAGTGCCGCAGCAGCGGCTCGGGCACGCTCAGCTCGACCCGCCGGGGTGGACGGGCCAACGCCGGGCCGGCGGCGTGTCGGTCGGCCCCGTACGAGTGGGGCTGGCGGTAGCCGGGCACGAACGCCGCCCGGGTGGGCACCTTGGCGTTTCGCACAAGCAACCAGCTGCCCGACGGCACGGTGAGCATGACCGGGTCGAGCGCGAGCAGTGAGGCGAGCACGGCGCGTCGTTCGGCGCCGGCCGGACCGACCGCCACCACGCCGAGCGGCTCCTCCGGGCCAGGGTTGGTCACGCCGACGCGCGCGGGCAGCGGGCCGCAACTCGGCGGATCGCTCGGGCCGGCCACGTCGTCCGAGGAGTCGACCGAGGAGAGGGGGCCCTGCTTCATCAGGCGGCCTCCCGTGGCAGGTGGCCGGACGCCCGGCCAGGTGAAACCCGGTCGAAAAACCCGGCTGCCGGAAGACTACGGGCGGGCCGGCAACCAGGTGGAACACCTCAGATACTCAGCGGTAATTGTGCGGCTACTCAACTTCGTTGAGTGACGATGCGGGCGCGGACGGATTCCGGTCGATATGCTGCGCGAATGAGTCGATGGAAGTTCGTCGGCCGGACCGATGAGCTCAACCGCCTGATGGCGGCGGTGACCGGCGAGGCTGGCCGCGGGCTCTTCTTCAGCGGCAGCGCCGGGATCGGCAAGAGCCGGCTGCTCCGCGAAGGCGTCAGCACGTTGCCCACCGAACGCTTCGCGATCTGGTCCATCGCGGCAAGCGCCACCACCGCGGCCCTGCCGTTCGGCGGGCTGGTGCAGGTCCTTCCCACCGAGCAGCCCCAGGGCCTCTCCCCGGCCGGCATCCTGCGCTGGGCGCTCAACGTGCTGCAACAGCAGGCGGCCGGTCGACGGATCGTGCTCGCCATCGACGACGCGCACCTGCTCGATCCACCCTCGGCGGCACTCGTCCACCTGGTCGCCCGCGCGGAGAACGCCACTGTGGTCGGCACCCTGCGCGACGGCGAGCAGATCCCACTGCCGATCCGCGCACTCTGGACCGACGACCTGGTCGAGCACGTCGAGCTGACCCCGATGCCACCCGCGGAGACCGCCGGTCTGCTGGCCGAGATGCTGGGCGGCCCGGTCGACGCCAACTCCGCCGACCGGCTGGGCCAGCTGTCGGCCGGCAATCCGCTGCTGCTGCGGGAGCTGGTGCACGCCGCCAACGGCAGCTCGGAGCTGAAGCAGACCTACGGGCTCTGGAAGTGGACCGGACGGCTGGAGCTGGCGCCCAACCTGACCGACCTGATCGACACCCGGGTCGGCAAACTCACCGACGGCGTCCGCGCGGTCGTCGAGCTTGTCGCGTTCGGCGAACCACTCGGCCTGCACCTGCTCAAGCAGGCCGCCGACCAGGTCGACGTGGAGACCGCCGAGGAGCGCGGGCTGATCAGCGTGGTCCAGAACGACAGACGGACGAACGTGCGACTGGCCCATCCGCTGTACGGCGAGGTGATGCGCCGCCGCTGCCCGGTCAGCCGCACCCGCCGGCTTCAGGCACACCTCGCGGAGCTTCTCGAACAGGTCGGCAAGCGCCGCCGCGACGACCTGCTGCGGGTCGCGGTGTGGCGCCTCGACTCGGGCACCGCACAGGATCCGGCCCTGCTCGTGGACGCGGCGGTCCAGGCGTTCACCCGCTACGACGTGCCGCTGGCGACCCGCCTGGCGCGGGCTGCGTTGCACGCCGGTGGCGGGTCCGACGCGGCGGAGCTGCTGGCCACCATTCTGATGTTCGCCGACCGGCCGGAGGAGGCCATCGACGTCCTCGACGCGGTGACCCCCGAGCCCGGCGACGAACGGCGCTACTGCCGCTGGCTGACCGTACGCGGAATGGTCAGCTACTGGGGGTTGAGCCAACAGTCCACCGTGGAGGAGATCGCCAGCCGCGTCGAGCAGCTCAAGGATTCGGCGGACCGGTCCCGGGTGCACGCCTTCGAGGCGATCATGCGCCTGCACCGGATGGACACGACCACCGCAGTACGGCTCAGCCAACAGGTGCTGGACCGGCCGGCGGCCGGCGTCGCCGCCCGCGAGTTGGCCCGCTGCACCATCGCGTACGTCCAGGCCGCGCAGGGCCAGCTGACCCACAGCGGCACGGCTATCGCCCAGGTGCACTCGGCCGTCGCCACCTGGCGCACCGACATGCCGTACCTGCAACTGGCTCTGGAGCTGGCCCGCGGCACCCGGCTGATGCTCAGCGGAGACCTGGCCGGGATCGACGCGATAGTGGCCGACGAGTTCGCCGACCTCGCCGACGCCGGCGATTTCCGGCTCGGCACCGGCTACCTGGCCATCCTCCAGGCGTACGCGGCCCGGTTGCGCGGGCAGAGCGACGTCGCCACCCGCGCCTCGCTCGGTGCCTGCGCGGTGTTGGCCACCAGCCGGGTCTACGCCGGTCTGGCCCAGGCCGAGCGAGCCCAGTCGGCCGCGCTGCGTGGCGACGCCGCCCAGGCCGCGGCGGCGATGGCCGAGGCGGACCGCACCCACGCGCCGGGCATGGCGGTGCTCTACCCGTGGCTGGAGCAGGCCCGGGGTGCGGTGCTCGCCACGTCGGGTGACCTGCCGGGTGCGATCAAGCACCTCGGTGACCTGGTGGACCGGCTGCGCTCGGACGGCTTCGCCGGGCACGAGGTGCTCGTCCTGCATGATCTCGTCCGGCTGGAGCAGGCCGGCATGCCGGTCGGACCGACCTGCTCCGACGGTGGTCGGCGCACTGTGGCGCAGCGCCTGGCCGAGCTCTCCGAGCGGGTCGACGGGGTGATCCCGCCGCTGCTGGCCCGGCACGCCCGCGCGGCGGTGACCGACTGCGCAACGGATCTGCTCGCGGTCGCCGACGACTACGCCGCGCTGGAGTTGACCGTGTACGCCGCCGAGGCCACCGCCCAGGCCGTGCAGCGGCTGCGCCGGCAGAACTCGACGGCGACCAACAGCGCCCGGGAACGGCTGGCCGGGTTGCTCGGGCGCTGTGACGTGATCCGGACGCCGGCGCTGCACGCCGGGGCACCGGTGTTGACCGAGCGGGAGTGGCAGGTGGCCCGTCTCGCCGCGAACGGCATAGCCAGCCGGGCCATCGCGGAACAGCTCTACCTCTCGGCCCGCACCGTCGAGAATCACCTCCAGCGGATCTACAGCAAGCTGGGCGTGACCGGCCGGGCCGAGCTGTGGGCCGCACTGCGGGCGATCCCGGGCCACGACGACGGCGACGCCGACTGAACCTTAGGCTGGGGCGGTGAGCATCAACCGCCCCGCGCTGCTGACCGACCACTACGAGCTGACCATGGTCAGCGCCGCACTGAAGGACGGCACCGCCGACCGCCGGTGTGTCTTCGAGGTGTTCAGCCGCCGGCTGCCGAGCGGCCGCCGCTACGGCGTGGTCGCCGGCACGGCCCGCCTGATCGAACTGATCCGCGAGTTCAGGTTCGACCCCACCGAGGTCGACTTCCTGCGGCGGACCGGCGTGGTCGACGACGCGGCCGCGGCCTGGCTCACCGACTACCGCTTCACCGGCGACATCGACGGGTACGCCGAGGGTGAGCTGTTCTTCCCCGGTTCACCGATCCTCACCGTCTCCGGCGGTTTCGCCGAGTGCGTGGTGCTGGAGACGCTGGCGCTCTCCGTGCTCAACCACGACAGCGCGGTGGCCGCGGCGGCGGCACGGATGGTGACCGCGGCGCGGGGGCGGGCGCTTATCGAGATGGGGTCGCGCCGGGCTCACGAGGAGGCGGCGGTGGCCGCGGCGCGGGCCGCGTACCTGGCCGGTTTCCGGTTCACGTCCAACCTCGCCGCCGGCGCGCGCTACGGCATCCCGACGGCGGGCACGGCGGCGCACGCCTTCACCCTGCTGCACGACGACGAGCGGGCGGCGTTCGCCTCGCAGGTCGCCACGCTGGGCAAGGACACGACGCTGCTTGTCGACACGTACGACATCAGCCAGGGCATCCGTAACGCGATAGCGGTGGCCGGGCCGGAGCTGCGGGCGGTACGGATCGACTCGGGTGACCTGGCGGTGATCGCCCAGCAGTCGCGGGAACTGCTCGACTCGCTGGGAGCCACCGAAACCAAGATCATCGTTTCCGGTGACCTGGACGAGTACTCGATCGCCGCGCTCGCCGCCGAGCCCGTGGACATGTACGGTGCCGGCACGGCAGTGGTCACCGGCTCCGGCGCCCCGACCGCCGGGCTGGTCTACAAGCTCGTCGAGGTCGAGGGGCGGCCGGTGGTGAAGCGCTCCGAACACAAGGCGACAATCGGCGGCCGGAAGGTCGCGGTCCGCCGGCACAAGCCGACCGGCACCGCCACCGAGGAGATCATCGTGCCGCAGGGTGTACCGGACCGGCAGCCCAACGACCGCATGCTCCAACACTCGTACGCCGTCGCCGGCGAACCGGCGTGGCTGCCCACCCTCGACGAGTCGCGGGAGCACCTGCGCGAATGCCTGATCTCCATCCCGTGGGAGGGGCTCAAGCTGTCGGCCGGCGACCCGGCGGTGCCGGTCTCCGTCGTACCCGCCGACTGAGCACGTCGAACACCACTGCCGCAGACAGACCGTGAGGAGAGGAACCCCGGTGGCCAACGCTCTGATCATCGTGGACGTGCAGAACGACTTCTGCGAGGGCGGCTCGCTGGCCGTCGAGGGCGGTGCGGAGGTGGCCGCCGGCATCTCCCGGCTGCTCGCCGCCGAGCCGGAGCGGTGGTCGCACGTGGTCGCCACCAAGGACTACCACGTCGACCCGGGTGCGCACTTCGGCGATCCGCCGGATTTCGTGGAGTCCTGGCCGAGGCACTGCGTGGTCGGCACCAGCGGGTCGGAGTTCCACAGCGAGCTGCACACCGGCCGGGTCGAGGCGATCTTCCACAAGGGCGAGCACGCGGCGGCGTACTCCGGGTTCGAGGGGCACGCCGAAGACGGCGAGTGCCTGGCCGACTGGCTGCGCCGGCACGATGTGGACCGGGTGGACGTGGTCGGCATCGCCACCGACCACTGCGTCCGGGCGACCGCGCTGGACGCCGCCCGGGAGGGCTTCGCCACCACCGTGCTGCTCGAACTGACCGCCGCCGTCGCTCCGGCGACCACCGACGTGGCACTGCGCGCCATGGACGGCGCCGGGGTGACCTTGCACGGCCGACCTGTGATCAGGACCGCATAGCACCGTAATTGGTTGGCCATCGGGACGCCGCCGGTTGAGGATGTCGCCGGAGGTACGGACCCACGTGAACATGAAGCCTTACCGGCAGGCGCTCGCCCTGCCCGGCCTGCGATCGCTGCTGGTGGTCGCCGTCCTCGCCCGCATCCCGCTCACCGCGACCGGGGTGACGCTCACCTTCCACGTGGTGTTCGACCTACATCGCGGTTACGGGGCCGCCGGCCTGGTGGGTGCGGCGGTCACCGTGGGTGCGGCGATCGGTGGCCCGCTGTTGGGCCGGCTGGTGGACCGGCGTGGCCTGCGCCCGGTCCTGGTGCTCACCGGCATCGCGGAGGCGATCTTCTGGACCACCGCACCCGGACTGCCGTACCCGGTGCTGCTGCCGGCTGCCTTCGTGGCCGGCTCCCTGGCCCTGCCCATCTTCTCGGTGGTCCGTCAGTCGATCGCGGCGCTGGTTCCGGAGGACCAACGCCGCCCGGCGTACGCGCTGGACTCGATGTCTGTGGAACTGTCCTTCATGATCGGCCCGGCGTTGGCAGTGGCGCTGGTCACCGCGATCTCCGCGCAGACCACCATGTACCTGGTCGGCGGCGGCATCGTCGCCGCCGGGATCGCCCTGTGGCTGGTGAACCCACCGATCCGTGACGCGGCCGAGGCGGCCGAGGTCACCGGCCCGCAACGCCGGACGCCCCGCCGGGAGTGGCTGACACCTCGGCTGCTCGCCGTGCTGGCGCTCAGCGCCGCCGCGACCCTGGTGCTCGGCGGCACCGACGTGGCGGTGGTCGCCGTCCTGCGGGCCAGCGGAGAGGTCGGTTGGACCGGCGCGGTGCTCACCATCTGGGCGGTCGCCTCGCTGGTCGGCGGGTTCGCCTACGGTGCCGTGCACCGTTCGTTCTCCCCGCTGGTACTGACCGCCGCACTTGCCCTGTTCACCATCCCGGTCGGGCTGGGCGGTGCGCACTGGTGGCTGCTGTGCCTGGCGCTGATCCCGGCCGGCGCGCTCTGCGCGCCGACAATCGCGGCCGGCTCCGACGCGGTGAGCCGCCTGGTCCCGGCCCAGGTACGCGGAGAGGCGATGGGGTTGCACGGGTCGGCGGTCACCGTCGGCATCGCTGTCGGCGCTCCGCTCGCCGGCGCGGTCATCGACGCCAGTTCGCCACCATGGGGCTTCGCGGTCACCGGAGCGCTCGGCGCCCTGATCACCCTTGTGGTACTCCCGATCGAGCTGCGTCGCCGCCGCGCCGCCGCGGCCACCCCACCGCCGGTCGACGCGGACCTCACCTCCGCCGCTCGCTGACGGCAGCACCCCAGCGTCGCTGCCCTCCGGCGGACAGCGGGCAACGGGCGACGAGCAGCCGGCAGCGGGCGGCCGGCAGCGGGCGGCCGGCAGCGGGCGGCCGGCAGCGGGCGGCGGGCGGCGGGAGACAGTGATGCCGCAGCGGAATCTAGATGCCACAGCGGAATCAAGCTCATCAGGTCACAGCCCTCGGCAGGCCGAAGGGCACTCCGAATCACCCCGACCCAGAACACGACCCCGACACCCCAGGCCCGAGAGCACGCCGAACCACCCCGACCAGGAACGATCCCCGGCCGCCACCAGGCAGCAACCGGTCCGCACAGCGCCCCGGATGCAACGGCGACAGGCCGACCCGGCGCACGGCGACGGGCCGACCCGGCGCACGGCGACGGGCGCCGCTCCCGGTGGTCCCGGGGGCGGCGCCCGTCGTACTGCTGGATCTGCGCGTCAGTGCCGGTCGACGTCGCTCGCGGTGTCCTCGCGGTAGCTGGCGCCGCCGTCCGACTCGCTGGTGAGCGGCTTGGCGCCGCCCTCCGGCGGGCCGGCCAGGGTCTGGCCGGCGGCCAGCTCCGGGAACTTCGCGTCGAACGCCGGCCGCTCGGAGCGGATCCGGGGCATCCGGTCGAAGTTGCGCAGCGGCGGCGGGCTGCTGGTCGCCCACTCGAGCGAGTTGCCGTGGCCCCAGGGGTCGTCCACCTCGACCACCGGGCCGGTCTTGTACGACTTCCAGCAGTTGTAGATGAACGGCAGCGTCGAGATACCGGTGATGAACGCGCCGATCGTGGAGATCATGTTCAGCGTGGTGAAGCCGTCGCTGGGCAGGTAGTCGGCGTAGCGGCGGGGCATGCCCTCGTTGCCGAGCCAGTGCTGCACCAGGAAGGTGGTGTGGAAGCCGATCATGGTGAGCCAGAAGTGCACCTTGCCCAGGCGCTCGTCGAGCATCCGGCCGAACATCTTCGGGAACCAGAAGTAGATGCCGGCGAAGACCGCGAACACGATGGTGCCGAAGAGCACGTAGTGGAAGTGCGCCACCACGAAGTACGAGTCCGACACGTGGAAGTCGATCGGCGGGCTGGCCAGCAGCACACCGGTGAGACCGCCGAAGAGGAACGTGACAAGGAAGCCGATCGCCCAGAGCATGGGCGTCTCGAAGCTGACCTGACCCCGCCACATGGTGCCGATCCAGTTGAAGAACTTCATACCGGTCGGCACGGCGATCAGGTAGCTCAGGAAGCTGAAGAACGGCAGCAGCACCTGGCCGGTGGCGAACATGTGGTGCGCCCAGACGCTCATGGAGAGCGCGGCGATCGCGACGGTCGCGGCGACCAGGCCCTTGTAGCCGAAGATCGGCTTGCGGGAGAAGACCGGGATGACCTCGCTGATGATGCCGAAGAACGGCAGCGCCACGATGTACACCTCGGGGTGCCCGAAGAACCAGAACAGGTGCTGCCAGAGCATCGGCCCACCGGTCGCGGGGTCGTACACGTGGGCGCCGAGGATGCGGTCCGCGGCGAGCGCGAAGAGCGCGGCGGCCAGCAGCGGGAAGACCAGGATCACCAGGAGGCTGGTGACCAGGATGTTCCACGTGAAGATCGGCATCCGGAACATGGTCATGCCGGGCGCACGCAGGGTGAGCACCGTGGTGATCATGTTCACGGCGCCGAGGATGGTGCCCAGGCCGGAGATGGCCAGACCCATGATCCACATGTTGGCGCCGACGCCGGGTGAGTGCTCCACGCTGCTCAGCGGCGCGTACGCGAACCAGCCGAAGTCAGCGGCGCCACCCGGGGTGAGGAAACCGGCTGTCGCCATCGTGCCGCCGAACAGGTACAGCCAGTAGGCGAAGCTGTTCAGGCGAGGGAAGGAGACGTCAGGCGCGCCGATCTGGATCGGCACGATGTAGTTCGCGAAGGCGAACACGATCGGCGTCGCGAAGAACAGCAACATGATCGTGCCGTGCATCGTGAAGAGCTGGTTGTACTGCTCCGGCGACAGGAACTGCAGCCCGGGTCGGGCCAGCTCAGCACGCATGATCAGGGCCATCAGGCCGCCGATCATGAAGAACGCGAACGCGGTGACCATGTACATGATCCCGATTTGCTTCGCGTCCGTGGTTCGCAGCAGCCGCGCGATGGCCGACCCCTTGACCGGCTCCCGGACCGGCCAGGGCCGGGTCACGACCGGCTTGGGTGCGACGGTGGTCACGAGTGGCCTCCGGTTCTCGGTTGTCCCGCTCGGCACACGCTGGTTATCGGCGGGCCGTCATCCGCAAGGAGGATAGTCCCCGGCAGGTCGCAGCGCCGCGTGGGGTGGCGTGACACGATCTACTACGGGCCTACAGCGGACCGAGCAGGAGCCGATAGTGCTCCCCGAAGATCCGGCCGCCGCGCCCGCGCAGCAACGGGTCGCGCAGCGCCGGCGGCACGTCCCTGGTCCGGTTGCGGTCCCGGGTCCGGTCCCGCACCCATCGGGTACGCGGACGGCGACGACTCTCGTACGCCACCAGGGCCGCCTCCACGCTGCCGGCGGCGCGCAACGATTCCGCGAGCACCACGGCGTCCTCGAGTGCCATCGCCGCACCCTGGGACAACGTGGGCGCGGTGGCGTGCGCGGCGTCGCCGACCAGCAGCACCCGTCCTCGGTGCCAGCGGCCCAACTCCACCTCGTCGGTGATCCCGACGTGCACCCTGTCGAGTGCCGCCAGCACCTCCGGCACCGGACCGCGGTAGTCGGCGAAGAGCGCGCGCAGTCGACCCAGCGGGTCGGCAGGCGCCTCAGTGCCGGCCTCGTCGGCGTAGAGGTGCAGTCGCCCGGCGCCCATCGGCACCATCAGGAACCCGGAGCGTTGGCCGAGCAGACCGGTCCACTCGGTGACCGGTGGGCCGTCGCGCAGCACGGCCCGGTAGACCACCTGACCGACCGGGCGGGGCGGCCCGCCGAGCGCGGCCAGCGCGCGGACCGAGGAGCGTGGCCCGTCGGCACCGATGACAAGGTCGTACTCGGTGGCGGTGCCGTCGGTGAAGGTGACCCCGACCGCGCCCGGCAGCAACTCCAGGGTGCGCACCTCGGCACCGTGCCGGACCGCGCCGCCGGCACCGCTGAGCAGCACCCGGTGCAGGTCGGCCCGGGGCAGCGCCCGGCATTCGCCGACGCCGGCCCAGAGGGTGTCGAGGTCCACCTCGCAGAGGCGCGCGCCGGTGGCGTCGAAGAACCGCTGCCGGTGGATCACCTGACCGAGCGGGCGGACCGGGTGGTGCAGGTCGAGCTGGTGCAGCGCGCGGGCGGCGTTGCCGGGCAGGTAGAGGCCGGCTTCGGCGCACTCCCCCGGTGGCAACTTGTCAGTGACGTCGGGCCGGAAGCCCGCAAGGCGCAGCGCCCGGGCCACGGCCAGACCGGCGATGCCCGCGCCGACGACGAGGATGCGCAGGGGGGAGCCACCCATTGTGGTGTACGCCTCCGGAGGGGGAGCGGAACGCGTTGGAGGCAACACGCTACTCGGAGCGATCGGCGCACGCCAGGCCCGATCGGTCGCCCGGTTTCACTCGTCGGTGTGGCCGTGCCGCTTGGCCGGTCGGCGGGCGGCGGCCGTCCGGTGGGTGCACGGCAATCCGCCCGATTCACCAGTTTGGCGCTTACGGTTGCGCGGCAGTTTCAAGCATGTAAATGTGTCGTTGAGCGTGGGAGCGCTCCCGCACGACCCCACCACATGCGGCGCCCGGCATGCGCCGAGTCAAGGAGCGTCATGAAACGTCAACTTCGGGCCCTGGCCGCGGCCGGCGTGCTGCTCGCCGGCTCACTGGTAGCGGTGGCCTTCGGCGGCAGCGCCTCCGCCGACACCCTGATCTGCGAACAGTACGGCTCGACGGTGATCCAGGGCCGGTACGTGGTGCAGAACAACCGCTGGGGCACCACCGCCCAGCAGTGCATCAACGCCACAAGCAACGGCTTCGAGATCACCACCCTGAACGGCAGCAGCCCCACGAACGGCGCACCGACGGCGTACCCCTCGGTGTTCTTCGGTTGCCACTACACCAACTGCTCCCCCGGCACCAACCTGCCGATGCAGGTGAGCCAGATCAGCAGCGCCACCAGCAGCATCTCCTACCGGTACGTCAGCGGGGCGACCTACAACGCCTCGTACGACATCTGGCTGGACCCGTCGCCCAAGCGGGACGGGGTGAACCAGATGGAGATCATGATCTGGCTCAACCGACAGGGCTCGATCCAGCCCATCGGCTCGGTGGTCGGCACTACCAACCTGGCCGGCCGCACCTGGGAGGTCTGGCGGGGCAGCAACGGCTCCAACAACGTCATCTCGTACGTGGCGCAGTCGGCGATCTCCAGCCTGAACTTCAGCGTGCTGGACTTCATCAACGACACCCGCAACCGGGGCGCGATCACCAACTCCTGGTACCTGACCAGCATCCAGGCCGGCTTCGAGCCCTGGCAGGGCGGTGTCGGCCTGGCGGTCACCTCGTTCTCGGCGAGCGTCAACGGCGGTGGCGGCAACCCCACCAACCCGCCGCCGACGACCCCGCCGCCCAGCGGTGGTGGCAGTTGCGCGGTGAAGTACACAGCGAACTCGTGGAACAACGGCTTCACCGCCGACGTGCTGGTCACCAACACCGGATCCAGCGCGATAAACGGCTGGACGCTCAACTACAACCTGCCCAGCGGGCAGACGGTCACCAACGCGTGGAACGCCACGGTGAGCCAGAGCGGCTCCGCGGTCACCGCCCGCAACGTGAGCCACAACGGGTCCATCGCTCCCGGCGGCACGGCCAGCTTCGGCTACCAGGGCACCCTGAACGGGTCGTACTCGTCGCCTACCAACTTCTCGCTCAACGGGGCGACCTGCTCCCGCTCCTGAACTGACCGTGGTGGCGTCAGGGCGTGCGCGTGGCCGCGCACGCCCTGACCCCTGCCTGGACGACCATTCAGAACGATCCGAAGAACCGGTCCCACCAGTAAGGCCCCCCGGAACCGCAGAAGCGCAGGTGGGCAACCCCGTCATAACGCGTCATCAGGAGTTCTTCGGGGATCACCAGGTGCCCCGACCCGACGAGGGCCTGCTCGACCTTTTCGAGGTCACCCGCGTCGAGTTCACCTTCGGCGCATGCCTCATCGGTGCCGAGAAAGGCACCGGGGTTGTCGGCGGCGACCATGGCCAGCGGCGTGAACTTGCTCACCAGGACGACGATCCGTGTCCCGCAGACAGTGGCCGGCCCCGGCACTTCGATTCGCCCGTACTGGGCGGAGTCCTGGATGTCTCGCTCGATCGGGCAACTCGTCGCGAAGCGGGAGTCGAGATCCGCGACCAGGGTGCGGCACGAGGCCGCGAGCGCGGCGCTGCCGTAGTCGGCGGGAAACTCCAGCCACCGAGGATCGTCGAGGCGACGTAACACCGCCATCAGACCCGCGTCTCGCTGCACACCTCTTTCGCTCATCTTCTCCACGACATCCCCTCGGAATCCCTGAAGTCGGGGCATCCTCCCACGTGGGATGCCCCGACTTCCGGACAACCGGGTCGATCAAGCCCGAGCGCGGCCGGCCGGGACCGGCCGGCAGCGAGGGGTCAGACCCGGGTGAGGCGTACGGCGTCGGCGATGACCAGACCTGCGGCGTTGCTCCACCGGCTCACCGCGACCCGGTTGGCGTCCCCGGCCGGCAGCGCGAATGTGCCGAGGACCCGCCACTGCCCGCCGGTCGCCCGCTGGTCGACGTAGACGGTCCGGTTGCCACTGCTGGTGGCGACGATGTACGGGGTGGCGCTGTTGTAGCCGCTGTTCGTCGGCCACCAGGCCTCGACCCGGTAGTTGCCGGCCGCCGGGACGTTGAACCGGTACCAGGCGGGGTCGCTGACGGCGACCGGGTCGGCGTAGCGGTAGTCGGCGCCGTAGCGCTGGCTGGAGTACGTCGAGACACCCCAGTTGGCGCTGGCGGTGAACCGGCCCGCCGTGGCGTTGTCCACTGTGGCGGACCACGCCGTGCCGCCGCCGGCCATCCTCGCCGCGACGTCGGCGCGCATCACGTTCAGGTCGATGAACGACGGGTCGATCTTGCCGGTGGTGCTCGTCTCCCGGTGCCCCCGGGCGTAACTGCTGTCCCGGCCGAGCCGGGTGAGCACGGCGGCGGTGGCGGCGATCGACGCGTTGTACTGCGCGGCGGTCATCTCCTGGTTTACGCCGTTGTAGTCGATCTCCCACCCGATCATCAGGGTGTTGCCGTCCCCGGCCGGGATCGGCCCGCTGCCACCGCTGACCCCGGCATGGTTGCAGCGGCCGGCGGAGATGACGTGGAAGACACCGTTGTAGTCCACGAGCGCCTGACACAGCGGCCCGGGCAGGTCGGACCTACCGTTTATGCAGATGCCGAGGGCCGGGTGCGGGTTGCTGGCGCTGCTGGTCGAGGCGGTGTGGTGCCAGAGCACACCGATCGGGTCGAAGGAGCCGGGCCGCATCCGGTTGAGCCAGTCGCCCTCGACGACGACCTGGACCCCGGCGCCGCGGAGCACGTCCACCAGCCAGGGAATGGTCGCCATCAGACGTCCCGGAGCAGGTCGGCGAGGCACTCGGCCTTCGGTGCGGCGCTCGCCGCGCCGGGGCGCGCGACGACTGTCAGCGCGGCGACCACCAGGGCGGGGATGCCGAGCACCCCGCGGCGGCGTAGACGGATGGATGGTGATCGGGTCATGGCGATCCTCCAGCGACGGCGGGCACGAACGGATCGACGATCGTGATGACGGGCACGCTATACCGTCACGAACGTCGATGTCGATACCCTTCACCCCTGAAGAGATGACTGAAGGAAACCGCCAGATCAGGCGTCGCCGAGCGCGTCGATGTCGCGCATCTCCTCGGCGGTGAGCGAGAAGTGGAAGACGTCGAAGTTGGCGGTGATCCGCTCCGGCGTCACCGACTTGGGGATCGCCACGATCTCGTGGTCGATGTGCCACCGCAGCACCACCTGCGCCGGGGAGACCCCGTGCGCCCCGGCGATCCTGGTCAGCACCGGGTCGCTGAGGTCGCTGGTCTTGAACGGGCTGTAACCCTCGAGCACCACCCCCCGGTCCCGGTGCTCGGCGTGCCGCTGCCTGTCGTACAGCGCCGGACTCCACTCGATCTGGTTGACCGCCGGGTTCTCCTCGGTCGACTGGATCAGCTCGTCGATCTGCCCGGTGCTGTAGTTGCTGACACCCACCGCGCGGACCAGGTTCTCGTCGCGGGCCGCCAGCAGTTCACGCCAGAGCGGGATGCTGTCCGACGGCGACGACGGCGGCCAGTGGATCAACCAGAGGTCCAGGTGCTCGACGCCGAGCGCCTCCAGGCTGGCCTCCAACGTGGCGCGCTCCTGACCCACCCGGTTCGGCGGGAGCTTGGTGGTGATGAAGATGTCCTCGCGGCGCAGCCCGCTCTCCTGCACGGCGCGGCCGACCTCGCGCTCATTGCCGTACACCGCGGCGGTGTCGATGTGCCGGTAACCGGTGTCGAGCGCGGCCAGCACCGCGTCGTAGCCGGCCTGGCCGGTGGCCTGCCAGGTGCCGAAGCCGAGCAGGGGCATCCGGACGTCCCCGGGGAGCAGGACGGTGGGCTGGTCGGTGAGGTCCATGAGGTCCGTTCTACCCCGCCGAGCCCGCCGCCGCCGAGCGAACCGGACACTCCGGCAGCCAACGCGCCGGTGCGCTTTGCCGGAGAATGCCCCTGTGACCGACCGGCCGACGGAGCACCGGTGAGGAGCGACGTGTACCTGACCCACCTGGACTGCCCGCGCTGCGCGATGGAGCACTCCGCCGACGAGCTGCGCAACCTCTGCGCGTGCGGTTCCCCGCTGCTGGCTCGCTACGACCTGCCGGCGGTGGCTAAGGCGGTCACCCCGGAGCGCTTTCCGCTGCGCCCGGCCGACCTGTGGCGCTACCGCGAGCTGCTGCCGGTCGGCGACCCACGACACGTCACGACGCTCGGCGAGGGCTGGACACCGCTGCTGCGCGCCCCGGCCTACGGCGCC
This sequence comes from Micromonospora sp. NPDC049044, assembly GCF_040649215.1. Taxonomy (NCBI): domain Bacteria; kingdom Bacillati; phylum Actinomycetota; class Actinomycetes; order Micromonosporales; family Micromonosporaceae; genus Micromonospora; species Micromonospora sp. NPDC049044. Next base: position 41,807 of record NZ_JBEZFA010000008.1, read on the forward strand.
GAGATCGGCATCGCCGACCTGATGGTCAAGGACGAGGGGTTGATCCCGACCGGCTCGTTCAAGGCGCGCGGGGCGGCGGTCGGCGTGAGCCGGGCCCGCGAGCTGGGCGTACAGCAGATCGCGATGCCCACGAACGGCAACGCCGGGTCGGCCTGGGCGACGTACGCCGCGCGGGCCGGGATGGGTGCGACGATCGTCATGCCGCTTGACGCGCCGAGTATCTGCCGACGCGAGTGCGTCGCGGCCGGGGCCGACCTGCGTCTGATCGACGGGCTGATCAGCGACGCCGGCCGGTGGGTGGCCGAGCTGATCGCGGAGTCGAACGGGGCGATCTTCGACGCCGGCACGCTGCGCGAGCCCTACCGGCTGGAGGGCAAGAAGACGATGGGGTACGAGATCGTCGAGCAGCTCGGTTGGCAGACGCCCGACGTGATCATCTATCCGACGGGTGGCGGCGTCGGGCTGATCGGCATCCACAAGGCGATGCACGAGCTGCGCGAGCTGGGCTGGGTCGGCGACAAGCTGCCCCGGCTGGTGGCGGTGCAGTCGACCGGCTGCGCCCCGATCGTGCGGGCGTTCGCCGCCGGCGAGGATCGGGCCCGACCCTGGGCGGACGCGCACACCGTGGCGTTCGGCATCACCGTACCGGCCCCGCTCGCCGACGAGCTGATCCTGACGGCGCTGCGGGAGTCCGCCGGCACCGCGGTTGCCGTCGACGACGCGGACATCCTCGCCGACCTGCGGGACTTCGCCAGCCGGGAGGGGTTGCTGCTCTGCCCGGAGGGGGCGGCCTGCCTGACGGCGGCGCGGCACCTGCGCGCCGGCGGCTGGATCCGGGCCGGTGAACGGGTGGTGGTGCTCAACACCGGCTCGGGGCTGAAGTATCCGGACACCGTCGACGTGTCCCGCGTACCAGTGCTGGAGTGAGCCGGCGCACCGGGGCCGATCAGAAACTGTTCGGCTCGGTCAACCGCCAGGCCGCGTTGATCAGGCCGATGTGGGAGAGCGCCTGCGGGGTGTTGCCGAGGTGCACCCCGGTGCTCAGGTCGATCTGCTCGCTGAACAGTCCCACGTCGTTGGCGTACCCGACGACCCGCTCGAACAGCGCCTCGGCCCGCTTGGGCTCACCCACCATCACCAGGCACTCCACCAACCAGAACGAGCAGAGCAGGAAGCCGGCCGGGTCGGTGGTCCACCGCCGCAGCAAGCCACCCTCGGTGCCCAGCTCACGCTCGACCATCTCGATAGTGGAGCGCATCCGCGGATCGGTGGCCGGCAGGAACCGCGCCACCGGCATGGCGAGCACCGAGGCGTCCAGCTCGGCCGACCCGAACGCCCCGGTGAACGCGCCGATCCGGTCGTTCCAGCCCTCACGCAGCACGGTGTCGCGGATCTCGTCGCGTACGCCGGCCCAGCGGCGTGGGTCGGCCCGGTCGCCGAGCCGGTCGGCGAGCCCCACCGCCCGGTCCAACGCCAGCCAGCAGGACACCTTGGACCAGACGTAGTGGCGCTCCTCGCCCCGGGTCTCCCAGATCCCCCGGTCCGGCAGCCGCCACGTCGCGGCCACCTGCTCGGCCAACCCGAGCACCATCTCCCGCAGCTCGTCCTCGAACCGCGCGCCGAGATAGTCGCGCAGCCGCCACACCGCCGACATCACCTCCCCGGGCACGTCGAGCTGCCGCTGCCGCCAGGCGTCGTTGCCGACCCGGACCGGCCTGCTGTCCCGGTAGCCGCGCAGGTGGTTGCAGTGGTGCTCGGAAAGGTCACGCTCACCCTCCAACCCGAAGAGCACCGGCACGGGCTCGTCTCCGAACCGGCCGATCGAGCGGGTCGCCCAGGCGAACAGCCGGGACGTCTCCTCGGGACAGGCCGCCACCCAGAGCGCCCGCATCGTCAACGAGAAGTCCCGCAGCCAGGAGTAGCGGTAGTCGTAGTTCCGGTCGCCGCCGATCTGCTCCGGTAGCGAACTGGTGAGCGCCGCGGCGACCGCGCCACTGCGGGCGTACGTGAGGCCGGTCAGGACTGTCGCGCTGTGCCGGACGAGTGTGGGGTACCGGCCCGAATAGGTGTGCGTCTCCCGGAACGCCTGCCACGCCTGTGTCGTCTCGGCGAGGGCGGTCAGCGGCTCGACCCGGGCCGGCGGGGTGCCGTACGCCTCGCCGAACGCCACGTCCATGCCGACCGTCTGACCGGCGGAGATCTCGAACTCGTGGGTCACCCGGTCGTCGTCCGCCCGCAGGCCCAGCCCGTCGGCGCGCAACACGAGCACCACGGGGCCCGCGCCGGCCAGCACGCTACCGTCGGGCTGCTCGTGCAGGTACGGCGTGAGCAGCCCGTACTCGGGTCGGGGTGCGAAGTCCAGCGCCATCCGTACCCGCCCGGACAACCCCTGCACCACCCGGATCAGCACGGCGGGCGAGTTCTTGCCCAGCTCGTGCGCGCGGGCTCCGACCTCGGCGGCGAGGGCGTCGGTGACCGCCACGCTGCCCTGCGGGGTGTGATGAACCGTCCGCAGCACCAACGAGTCCGGGAGGTAGGCCCGCTCCAACCGGTGCCCCGGGCCGCCGGCACCGACCGGTGCCAACCGGAAGTGCCCGCCGCTCGGGTCGAGCAGCCGCCCGAACACGGACGCCCCGTCGAACCGGCCCGGGCACCACCAGTCGATCGAGCCATCCTTGCCGACCAGGGCGCCCGAACGGGAGTCCGAGAGGAACCCGTAGTCGGAGATCTCCGGCTGCCGCTCCACCCGCCGCGGGTACCCGCATCGGCCCGGATCAGGCCGCCGCCCGACTCCTCACTCGGTCGGCGGCTCGTCCTTGCCCGCCGCCTCGGCCGCGTCGGCCTCCTCCTTGGTCCGGTGGACGGCCTGGTCCGCGTGCTCCGCCGGCCCGTAGACGGTGTACAGCACAAGCGGGTTGGGGCCGGTGTTGACGAAGTTGTGCTTTGTCCCGGCCGGTACGACCACCAGATCCCCGGAGACGACCTTGCGCTTCGAGCCGGCGACCCGGGCCTCTCCGACGCCACTGACGAAGGTCAGGATCTGGTCGACGTCGTCGTGCACCTCTTCGCCGATCTCCCCGCCCTCGGGAATGGTCATGATGACCAACTGGCTGTGCTCGCCGGTCCACAGCACCCGCCGGAAATCCGGACTCTGCTCGGCGACGGTCGCGATAGTGAAATGCTCCATGACCACGGACATACCCCGTTCGGTGGCGGGCCACGCCGGGAATCGCAGATGGTGGTAGTCCCCCTGGTCGGCAGGTTTGGATCCGGGCGGAACGGGGATCGACAACTCGGACCGGCACCAACTGCCGGTCGAGCCAGGTCCCCGCTGTCGTACCGCCGAACGGCTGCGGTGGTGGGAGACGGCCAGAGCGCGGCGACGTTCCGACCCTCAGGTCGAAGCGGCGCCGCGCGCTCGTGTGGCTAGCGGTGCAGCCAGTCGAGCAGGTCCGGCGCGGCCAGCGCCTCCGTACGCTTCCGGTAGCGGGCCCGCGCGGCCGCGTCGAGCAGGTCACGGCCCTGCCCCGAACGACCCTGGCGGAAGAACGCCTGCCGGTCGCGCAGCACGCCGAGCCGGTCCGGCGCGAGCCGGTCCGCACGCTCCCGCATCCGCCCGAAGGTGGCCGCCTCGACCAGCTCGGGCCATCGTTCGGGTACGACAGCGATGCCCCACCGTTCGGCGAGCCGGCGCATCTCGCCGGCCAGGTCGGCAAGCAGGTCGTCGTAGTGCACGAGCGCGACGTTGGGCTGGTGCCGGCGGTCCCAGGCGTCAGTCAGGTGCATCATCACCCCGGGCAGCGAATCCAGCTCGGCGCGCGGGTCCACCTCCCGGTCCACCCAGGTCGGCAACCACTGCTCCACCGGTGGGCGTGGCCGCGGCGGCCCGGCCGGGGCGGGCTCGCCGGTCAGCTCGGCCAGGCGTGCCCGGTCCAGGTTGCCGGCCTGGTGGTAGAGGGACACCGCGAGGTCGAGCGGGTGCCGGGCCACCACCACGTAGTGCACCCGAGGATCGAGCGGCACGCCGTCCAGCGGGGTGTGCGTCTTGATGAACCGCCGGTGCGACTGCGCGGCCAGTCGGTCGAACACCTCGTCGCGCGGTTCGGCCAACCAGTCCAGCCACGGCGACAGCACGGCCAGCGGCGCCGGCAGTTCCGCGGTGCCCAGCACCAGGACGGCGCAGATCATCTGCATCCAGGTGGTGCCGCTCTTGGACCGGGTGCTGATCACGATGTCGCCGTCGCGGAACGGGAAGCCGGTCCAGCGGGCGCTGTCCTCGTCCTCGGATCGGTAACGGTGCGTAGGCGTGGGCATCGGCGCAGCCTAGCCATCGGGCCGGTGCCGAGCAGCCGAATTCCGACCCGCCCGCGGCGGCTACTGCCGCTCGGTGAAGCCGAACTGGATGACGCCCTCCTCGTCGACTGTGGCGTCCACCGAGGCGTCACCGAGCAGTTCGGCGGCGTCCTCGTCGAGGAAGATCCGGGCACCCTGGTTGTCGACCACCCGATCCCCCTGCACCGGCTCGGGCACCAACTCCACGGTCAGCGAGCCGGCCTCGGTGTCGGCGGCGATGCGTACGCCGCCGTCCTGGCCGACGTCCTGTTGGTTGGCGAGGTCACGGATGACGAGCACGGCGTTGTCGGTCATGGTGAGCATGTACGGAACTCCTCGTGGGATCTCGGCTCGCGGTCGCGATGATGGGCAGACCGGACGGTCGGCTCGCGTACGAGCGCACGTGGGAGGCGACCGGAGGGCGACCTGTCGTCGCCGTCGCAGGAATCGGGGCAGCTGACGGCCCCGTCACTCCCACCGTGCCCGCTGGCGGGCCATCCGTCAAATAGAGCCAGGTCAGTCGAGCGCGTGCCGGGTCAGCCGGCGGCGCGGGCACATCGGGGAAGCCGGGGCAATCCGGCAACAGCCACCTGGCCAGCGCATACGCTGAGTGGATGAGCGACTTTCGCCGGTACGCGGCCGAACTCCTCGGCACCCTGCTGCTTGTCTTCTTCGGGGTGGGTAGTGCCGTGGCCGCGCGGATCCAGGGCGGCGTGGTGGTGGTCGCTCTGGCCTTCGGCTTCGTGATGGTCGCCCTCGTCTACACGATCGGCCCACTGTCCGGAAGCCACGTCAATCCGGCGGTGACGCTCGGTGTGCTGCTCTCCGGAAAGATCTCGGTGATCGGTGCTGTGGCGTACTGGATCGCGCAGTTCGTCGGCGCGACGGTGGCGGCCTTCGTGCTCTGGGCACTGACCCGGTGGGGTGACGTCGCGGACCAGACCGGGGCACTGGGCACGAACGGTTACGGCGCGCACATCAACCGGGGTGGCGCGGCCGTGCTGGAGGTCATCCTGACCTTCCTCTTCGTGCTTGTCGTCCTCGTGGTGACGAGTCGTAGCGAGAACCCGGGCACCGCCGGCCTGGCCATCGGGTTGGCCCTCGCCGTGACCCAACTGGTGGGTGTGACGCTCACCGGCGGCGCTGTCAATCCGGCCCGCGCGTTCGGCCCTGCGGTCTTCGAGGGCGGTGTGGCGCTGCGGCAGCTCTGGGTGTTCATCGTCTTCCCGCTGCTCGGCGGGGCGCTCGCCGCGCTTGTCGCGCCGATGGTGATGGGCGCGCAGCGGCACTACTGGGGTGGGCACGACAGGTCGGTCGGCCGGCCGAGCTAGCCCGGTCCGGCAAGAACCTACAGCCGAGCCCCTTCTCCGGCGAATACCTTCGTGACAGCATCAGCGCATGCATCGCCGTCACTTTCCCCGGGCCCTCGCGCTGCTCACACTGGCCGCCGTCGCAGCCACCGCCGGAGCGCCCGACGCCACCGCCGAGTCGCCCACACCCGCGACGACCCGACTGAACGCCACAATCGACGCGATCCTCGCCGACGCCCGGCTCACCGGCGCGCAGACGTCCGTGGTGGTGGTGGACACCAGCACCGGCCAGACGCTCTACGACCGCAACGGTGCCCGCCGGCTGATCCCGGCCTCGAACACCAAGCTGCTGACCTCGACGGCGGCCCTGGAGTTGCTCGGCCCGGGGCACCACTTCACCACCGACGTACGCACCACCGGCAAGCGCCGCGCCGGGCTGCTCTCCGGCAACCTCTACCTGCGTGGCGGAGGCGACCCGACGATGCTCGCCACGGACTACGACGCGCTCGCCGCGCAGGTCGCCGCCGACGGCGTACGCGTGGTCGCCGGCAACCTGGTCGCCGACGACACCCGCTACGACCAGACCCGGCTCGGCCCCGACTGGACCTGGGACGACGAGCCCTACTACTACGCCGCGCAGGTTTCCGCGCTCACCGTCGCACCGAACACCGACTATGACGCGGGCACCGTGATCGTGCAGGCCGCGGCGGGCGACCGGGCCGGCGCCGCACCGGTGATCAGCACCACCCCGCCCACCGGGTACCTGCGCATCGACAACCGGGCCCGCACTGTCGCCGACGGCGAGACCGCCATCTCGTTCGAGCGCGAACACGGCGGCAACACCGTCGTGGTGACCGGCCAGATCGCCGTCGGGGACGCGCCCGCCAGCGACTGGGTGACAGTCGATCAGCCGGCCGGCTACGCGGCCGACGTGTTCCGGGCCGCGCTGCACCGGCACGGCGTCCGGGTGCTCGGCCGGACCGTGCTCGGCCAACCCACCCCGGAGACGGCCGACCCGGTGGCGCAGCACGAGTCGATGAGCCTGGGTGAGCTGATGACGCCGTTCCTCAAGCTCTCCAACAACGGCCACGCCGAGGTGTTGACGAAGGAGATCGGCCGGGTGCTGTCCGGCTCGGGCACCTGGGCGGCCGGAGTCACCGCGATCAGCGAGTACGTCGCCGACTCCGGCATGGACACCGGGCAGCTGCGTCAGCGCGACGGATCCGGGCTGTCCCGGCGCAATCTGGTCCCCGCGGCCGAGTTCGTCGACCTGCTGAGCGCCGTCCGCGCCGAACCGTGGTTTCCCACCTGGTACTCGGCGCTGCCGATCGCTGGTCAACCCGACCGGTTCGTCGGCGGCACTCTGCGCAGCCGGATGGCCGGCACTCCGGCAGCGGGCAACGTGCACGCCAAGACCGGCAGCCTGACCGGTGTCTCCGGGCTCTCCGGCTATGTCACAAGCGCCGACGGCCGGCTGTTGGCGTTCTCCATCCTGCTGAACAACTACCTCACGTCCTCGGTCAAGCCGTTGGAGGACCAGATCGCCGTGACGTTGGCGGGGTACCGCGAGGACGGCCCGGCCGCGTCGGCACGGGTGGCACCGCCGGCGGTGCCGGAGACGCCCCGCACCCCGGAGGGTATCGAGTGCTCCTGGGTCAAGCCGATCACCTGCTGAGCGACGTCCCGGGAGGCGTGTCCGCGCCTCCCGGGCGGTCGTACGCTCAGGCCGGCCGGTCCGGTGGGGGGACGACCGCCGTCGGGTCGCCGCGCTCGATCAGCGCGTCGATGTCGGCGGCCCGCAGCCCGCGCAGGGCGAGCACCCGGGTGCCCCAGCGGTGCAGGCGGCACGGGTGCGGGCTGGCGTCGTTGCGGCAGACCACTCCCCCGGACCAGCGCTGCGGGGCGTGCACCACCACCGCCCGCACCGCGAACTGGGTGTCCTCGCCGGTCACGTACGGCGGCAGGGGGATGTCGCGGAGCACCTCCCCGGACGGTTCATCATCGCCGGAGCTGGCGGCGCGACGGACGCGGTGGGCGGTGCTGCTGCTCATCTCCGCTGCCTCCACACTGGATAGTCGGATGGGGATAGCAGAAAGTTACGGCGTCCTCGACGGTCCGCGACGGACAAACTGTCCCGCGCTGCGCTCGACCGGTCAGCGCAGCGCCACCGCCTGCAGACCGACGTTGCCGCAGTGCGTGGTGAAGACCTTGTCAACGGTCCAGGTCAACAGCAGTCTGGCGGTCTTCGGCGCGGTGAACCGGACGGTGAACTGGGCACTCCGGGCGGTGTACGGGTCCTCCAACGAAGCGGTACGGGCGGGCCCGCCGGTGGACAGGCGGGCTTCCAGCCGACCCCGGGCCATCCAGGTGCCGCCGTAGACCTGGACCGTGCGCGGCGCACCGCTGCCGGCGACCGCGAGGGTGAACCCGTTGCCGGCACCGCAGGTGTAGACGCCGTTGGAGCTGCCGTCCGTCGACCGTTGCGACGAGCCGTCGGACCAGCGCACGTACTCCTGGTTGCCGTCCCAGCCGACCCGCGTGCCGGCGCCACCCGCGTCGGTGATCTCCCCGGAGCCGGCGCGTTTACGGACCGTCGAGTTGCCGCCGCGCGGCCCCCAGTGCACCCAGTCCCGGGTGCCCACGGCGGTGAGGTCGACCTCGGCGGGCATCTCCGCCTGGGTCACCGACAGCAGCGGGGCGTCAGCGGGCGCGGACGGCGTGGACGGCACGGCGGGCGCGCTGGTCGCGGGTGTCGGATCGGGCAGGGGAGGCCGCTGCCGCGGACGCAGGCCCGGCATCGCCGGCCCCGCATCACCGGTGCGCCCGTCGATGGCGGGCTGAGCGACGGAACGGGCGCCGCCGCCCGGCGCCGCACCCGCGCCGCCCGCCTGCTCGTCGCCGGGCTCCGGGTCGGACCGACTGGCGAGGTACGACACCAGCAGCACCAGGCAGACGAGTACGGCGACCCCCGCCACCGCCCAACGCCGCCGCTGCCGGGCACGGGCGACCCGGCGCAGCCCGGTGCGGGTCTTCGTCCCCGTGCGGTCGTCGTCCGCCACCGACCCTCCACCTCCGCCACCCCGGCTGCCATCGACCGTCGCGATCCGCGCCATCCACTGTGGGTTGTTTCACGTTTGCACCGGTGTGGTCGACACGCTAGATCCGGAGCGCCGGACGTGTCCAGCCCGCGACCGCACGCCGTCGCACGGCCCGGCCCCACGCGAACGGGATACCGGCTGGACCTCCGAGGCCCACCCGCGTCAGCCGATCCGGAACCCGAGCACCTGCGCGATGACGATTGCCTGCTCCGCGTCCACGATGGCGCCGGCCCGCTCGACGACCGTCGGGTCGAGCGCGGTGAGGTCGCTGCCGCGCAGGTCGGCGCCGCCGAGCCGGACGTTGAGCAGCTGCGCGCCGGACAGGTCGACGCCGGTGACAGTGGCACCTGTGAGATTGGCTCGGGTCAGGTCTGCCTCGCGCATCCGCACCCCGGTCAACCGGACGCCCCGCAGGTCGGCACCGGGCAGCGCGACGAAGGACCAGTCCCCGCCGTCCACCACCATCGGACGCAGGTCGCACTCGACGAAGGTGCTACCGATCAGCTTGCAGCCGGTGAACTCGGCCTCGAAGAAGTTGCACCGCCGGAAGACGCAGCGGGTGAAGACGGAGTCGACGTGCCGGGACGCGTTGAACAGCACGTTGCCGAACGTGCAACCGGTGAAGACCGCGCCCCGACTCACCGCCTCGGTCAGGTCCACGTCGAAGAACTCGCAGCCCACGAAGTGCCGGTCGACCAGCTCCTCGCCGTACCAGTCCTCGTTGCGGAAGGTCGCGTCCTCGGTCAGCTCCGGCATCCGGCCAGGCTAGTCGGCGCCAGCGTCGGCCGACGGATGGGCGCCACCGGTGGCGGCCCTCTTTCGATCTTCGCGTACCGGCTAGTAGGTTCGGCGGCGTGAGCGTGGCGCGAAGCACAGACCCTGATCAGATCGGTTTCGACCCGGCCCGGTTGGCGCGGATCGACGAGCACTTCGGCCGGTACGTCGACGACGGCCGGCTGGCCGGTTGGCAGGTGGTGGTCACCCGTCGTGGCGAGGTGGCGCACTCCTCGACGTACGGGCTGGCCGACCGGGAGTCGGGCGCACCGGTCGAGGCCGACACGCTGTGGCGGATCTACTCGATGACCAAGCCGGTCACCTCGGTCGCGGCGATGATGCTGTGGGAGGAGGGCCGGTTCGAGCTGACCGACGAGATCAGCCGCTGGCTACCGGAGTTCGCCGACCTGCGGGTCTACGCGAAGGGGTCGACGCTCAAGCCGTTCACGGTGCCGGCGACCGAGCCGATCCGGGTCTGGCACCTGCTCACCCACACCGCCGGGCTGACGTACGGCTTCCTACAGACCTCGGTGGTGGACGGGCTCTACCGGGCCGCCGGTTACGACCTGTACCCGCCCGACGACGTTGACCTCGCCGGCGCCTGCGCGGCCTTCGGCGAGCTGCCGCTGCTGTTCCAGCCCGGCTCCGCCTGGGGCTACTCGGTCGCCACCGACGTGCTCGGCCGGCTGATCGAGGTGATCTCCGGACAGAGCCTGGACGCGTTCTTCGCCGATCGGATCTTCGGCCCGCTGGGCATGACCGACACCCGCTGGTGGATGGACGGCGACGAGGCCGGGCGGCTGGCCGCGCTCTACGTACCGGAACCGCGCAGCGGCCGGGCCGTGCGCCACGACGGCCTCGGCGCGCTCGCGTACCGCAAGCCGACCCTCTTCTCCGGCGGTGGCGGTCTGATCTCCAGCGCCGCCGACTACCACCGGTTCACCCAACTGCTGCTGCGCGGTGGGGAACTGGACGGGGTCCGGCTGCTCGGGCCGCGCACGCTGCGGTTCATGACCCGCAACCACCTACCGGGTGGCAAGGACCTGGGCACCCTGTCGACTGGTGGTTTCGCCGAGACGACACTGGACGGGATCGGCTTCGGCCTCGGGTTCGCGGTGGTCGAGGACCCGGTGCCCAGCCGGGTGCCGAGCAGTGTGGGTGAGTTCTACTGGGGTGGGGTGGCCAGCACCGCGTTCTGGGTGGACCCGGCCGAGGAGATCACCGCGCTGCTGTTCGCCCAGCTGATGCCGTCGAGCACCTACCCACTCCGTTCCCAGCTGCGCCAACTCGTCTACGCCGCACTTGTGGACTGACCCGGGCGTCGAGGCCGTGGTCAGTCGGCGAGGCGGGCGGGGAAACCGCCGGTGGCGATCGGACCCCAGGTGTCGATAGTGACCCGGATCAGGGACTTGCCCTGGCGCACCATCGCCGCCCGGTAGTCGTCCCAGTCCGGGTGCTCGCCGGAGATGCTGCGGAAGTACTCCACGAGTGGCTCCACCGCCTCGGGCAGGTCGAGCACCTCGGCGGTGCCGTCGATCTGCACCCAGGGGCCGTTCCAGTCGTCGCTGAGCACGCACGCCGACACCCGGGGATCGCGGCGGATGTTTGTCACCTTGGCCCGTTCGGGATAGGTGGAGATCACCAGCCGGCCCTGCCCGTCGATCCCGGCGGAGACCGGGGACGACTGCGGGCGGCCGTCGGCCCGGGTGGTCATCAGCACGACGCGGTGTCGCGGCCGGAGGAAGTCGAGCAGACTGTCCCGGTCGACCCGGGTGTTCTGTGCGATGCTGCGCGCCATTCCCCGTTCCTACCACTGTGGCGGCGACGGGTCGGCGGCGGGTCAGTGGGGCCGGGTCGCGGCGCGGCGCACCGCCTGGGTGGGCACCCGGGGGCGGTTGGAGGGGCGCCAGGCCCGACCGTTGGCGTAGATCACCCGAAAGCCGAGGTACGAGGCGAGCGGCGCCCAGTGGGCGGAGCCCATCCGCAGTTCGGCGGCATTGTGCCGCTGACCGTTGGCGAGCACGTCGAGCAGGACGGTTTCGAAGGCCGCCGATTCGACCCAGTCGACCTCCCGGCTGAAACCGCAGATCAGCGCGGCCCCGGTGACCTCCAGGAACTCGCGCAGCACCGCGTCCGAGGCTCGCAGGACCGAGCAGCTGCCGAAATAGAGCCGGCGGCCCTCGGCGCGGCCGGCCATCAGGTCGGCCACCTCGCTCAGCTCCACCGACTGCCAGTCGGTGAGGCAGAGCCGGCTGGGCTCGCCGTGCATGGCGAAGAAGCCCACCCGGTGGTCGGCGTACTGCTTGAGCAGCCAGCGGTCCAGGAAGTAGAAGAGTTCGTCACGCGTGGCCGCGTCCTTGTGGATGAAGCGGATCTTGCCCAGTCGCTCCAGCAGCTCAAGGGTGGGCAACACCGAACCCCGCTCGTTGAGGTCCCGGTGCCACTGACCCTCGACACAGAAGACGCCACCGCGTGCCACGTGCACCTCCGCCAGTCCGCCGCCCGGGGCTGACGTTACCGCCCACCGGTGACAGTCGAACATCACCCTCGGTGTGGTTGATTGCGACGTTCGGTGTGCTTCGTGGCGGATGGCCAACTCAGGGGTGATCGGTGGTGAATGGCTGTTTCGCAAATCAGCCTAATTCCCAGCTGATACCCAGGCACGACAGTTTGTGAGGACGATTCTCGTTAATCACCTCCAACGGCCCCGATCAGTGTCAGTGTGGAAATCGCGGGACTTCTCGGTCGATGTCCTGGAGCCACCCCATTCGCTCTCCTATCGGGAGGACTTCTGTGCGCGTAAACACCTTGAAGCGAGCCGCCGTCGCATTCGCCCTGGCGCTGCCCGGGGCAGCAATCGCCACGGTGGTCGCCGCACCGGCGGCACACGCGGACGGCTGTTACACCTGGAACCGCAACCTGTACCAGGGACGCTCGGGCGACGACGTCCGCCAGTTGCAGATCCGGATCGCCGGCTGGGCCGGTTACCGCGACATCGTGGAGAACGACGGCCGCTTCGGACCGAAGACCGCCGCCGCGGTCAAGCGGTTCCAGCAGGCGTACGGGCTGCGGGCCGACGGCATCGCCGGGCCGCAGACCTACAGCAAGCTGTACCAACTCCAGGACAACGACTGCACGCCCGCGCACTTCAGCTTCGACGAGCTGGACAACGGGTGCGGCGGGTCCGGTTACAGCGGCGGCCCGCTCTCGGCGGCCCAGACCCGGCAGAACGCGCTGCGCACCATGTGGAAGCTGGAGGCGTTGCGCAAGAGCCTCGGCGACAAACCGCTCGACGTGTCGAGTGGCTTCCGCAGCCGCGCGTGCAACAACCAGGTCGGCGGTGCGTCCGACAGCCAGCACCTGTACGGCAACGCGGCAGACGTCACGCCACGGTCGTCCTCGCTGTGCCAGGCCGCCCGCACCGCCCGCAACCACGGCTTCAGCGGCATCTACGGGCCGGGTTATCCGGACCACGACGACCACGTGCACGTCGACTCGCGGCGCGAGAACAACAACGACGGCAGCTCGAACACGACGAGCTGGTCGGCGCCGGACTGCGGGGTCGGCAACTGAGCCGTCCGATCGGCGCGACGTCGGCCCGACGCGGAGGGGGATCTTCGCGCCGGGCCGGCGTCATGCCGCCCGGGTCGGACCGGTACTCAGCTCGCCCGGGGCCAGCGCGGCGTGGTGACGGGGGGCTTCACCGGCCGGCCAGCGGCGGTGGTCCGGGCCCCCGGCGGAACGACCCGCGCGGCCTGCTGCCGCGACGGCCCGGTCGCCGTGAAGGGGAAGGGCACGTGCACGAACGGGTTGCCGTGCCGGATCACCGCCTCGATCTGCCGCTCGTTGAGCCCGTGTGTCTCCAACACCCGTCGCCCCCAGCGGTGCAGGCGGCACGGGTAGGAGGCGCCGTCGTTGCGGCACAGCGGCCCGGTGGGCCACTCCTCGGCGGTGTGCACTACCACCGCCCGCACCGCGAGCCGAACGTCTTCCGGGGTCAGCGGTGCCGGCATTGGCACCTCCCCCAGCACCTGATCGATGGGATCCGTCGACTGCTCACCAACTCGCACGGCAGGCCTCCCGCAGCTCGGCAGCGGTACGGCGGACTCACCGCACCGACATCCTCGGCCATGGGTACGGCCGACACCGGACGAAGGTTCAATCCCGTACGCGGTAGGCAGATCGAGTCGGTTGCCGCGGGACCGGCCGCCGGCTCAGACCAGCCCGGCGTCGTGCACCAGCAGGGCCACCTGGACCCGGTTGTTCAGGTCGAGCCGGGTCAGCAGCCGGGAGACGTACGCCTTCACAGTCGCCACGCTCATGAACAACTCGCCCGCGATCTCGGCGTTGGTGCGGCCCCGCCCCAGCGCGACCGCCACCTGCCGCTCCCGCTCGCTGAGCCCGGTGAGCGCCCGCAGCGCCCGCTCGCGGCGCGGGTCGGCACCGACCGGGCCGGGAGTGGCGGCGGTCACGTGGGCGATGAGCGTCCGGGTGACAGTCGGGGAGAGCGTCGCCTCACCGGCCGCCACCCGTCGCACGGCGTGCACGATCTCCGCCGGTGGGGTGTCCTTGAGCAGGAAACCGGCCGCCCCGGCGCGCAGCGCCCGCAGCACCTGCTCGTCGGCGTCGAAGGTGGTCAACACCAACACCTCCGGCGGGTGCGGCTGGGCGCGCAGCGCCTCGGTGGCGGTCAGCCCGTCGACCCGGGGCATCCGGATGTCCATCAGCACCACGTCCGGGGCGTACGCGGCGACAGCGGCCGGGACCTCGCTGCCATCGGCCGCCTCGCCGACCACCGTCAGGTCCGGCAGGCCACCGAGGATCATCGAGAGGCCGGCCCGGACCAGCGCGTCGTCGTCCACGATCAACACGCGCACCGACGGCACCACCGACCCGGGCCCGCCGGCACCGGCCGGCCCGGGCACACCCGACGGACCCGGCACCGAGGAGGGCACTGTCACGCCGGCCACGGCAGCCAGGCCGCCAACCGGAAGTCGCCAGAGTCGTCCCGTCCGTAGGCGAGCCGACCGCCGGCCAGCGTGACGCGCTCGCTGATGCCCACCAGGCCGGTGCCGGCGCCCGGCAGCGCGTCAGCCGCCGCCGTACCGACCGGCCACCGGTTGCCGATCGCCACTGTCAGACCGGAACCCGGGCCGCCGGTCACGTCCACCCGGACCGCCGCGCCGGCCGCGTGCTTGCGGGCGTTGGTCAGCCCCTCCTGCACGATCCGGTACGCGGCCCGGCCCAGCGCCGCCGGTACCTCCCCCGGGCTGGTGACGCTGTCGCTGACGTTGACGCGCACCCCGGCTGCCCGCGACTCGGCGATCAGCGCCGGCAGGTCGGCGAGGGTGGGTTGCGGCGGCTCCGGGGCGTCGTCGCCGCCGTCGTTCTCGGCCCGGAGCACCCCGATCACCTCCCGCAGGTCCTGTAGCGCGGCGTGCGCGCTGCCCCGGATCACCCCGGCGGCCCGCGCCACCTCGTCGGCCGGCGCGTCCGGGCGGAACTCCAGCGCACCGGCGTGCAGGCTGAGCAACGAGATGCGGTGGGCCAGCACGTCGTGCATCTCCCGGGCGATCCGGGTGCGTTCGAGGTGGCGGGCCTGGGCGACCCGGAGCTGCTGCTCCGCCTCGGCCCGGTCGGCCCGCTCGCGCAGCGACACGATCAACTGCCGGCGGGCCCGGACGAACATCCCCCAGGCCAGCACGGCGAAGCTGAGCACCACGCCCCAGGACATGGTGACCCAGTACGGCATGCTCGGGTCCGGCCGTATCCAGCTGAAGACCAGGTTGGTGACGAGACCCGCACCGGTGACAGCGATCGCGACGGCGGTCCGTCGGTGCACCACCACAGTGAAGTAGAAGATCAACAGTGGGATGGCGGCGGCCATCGAGAAGAGGGTGAGCGGTGTCGTCGCCACCACCAGCCCGAGTGGCCATCGGCGGCGCAACCAGAGCAGCCCGCAGCAGACAAGCCCGGCCAGGGCGTCGGCACCGGCCATCCAGTCGTGCGGGAGCGGGGTGGCCATCGCCGGGTCGGGCGACAGGGCGTCGGCGGTGGCGAACAGCACCCAGATCAGGGAGACCAGGAACGCGAGGCTGTCCACGATCCAGTCGCGGGTGGTGCGGCGGGGACGCGCACGCCCACGGTCAGCCGGCACCACCAGCTCCCCTGGCAGCAGCCAGGGGTGTTCGGGTACGGCGAGGCTGGTCACGGCCCCATGCTAGGCAGCCGACGGCCACCACTACCAGCTACCAAAGTCGACGAGAGCTGCGACCAAGGTCGGCGCGGCACCGACTGGTGGCCGAAGCGCATAGCCGGGTGGCGCGGGCAGGCTCGACGGCATGATCACCGTGGAGAACCTCACCAAGCGATACGGGCCACACCCGGCGGTGGACGACGTGTCGTTCACGTGCGAGCCGGGCACCGTCACCGGCTTCCTCGGCCCCAACGGCGCCGGCAAGTCCACCACCATGCGCATGATCTGCGGACTCACCGCACCGACCGCCGGCCGCGCCACAGTCGCCGGGCACCCGTACCAGGAGCTGCCCAACCCGGGGCGGGAGGTCGGGGTACTGCTGGACGCCTCCGCGCAGCACGCCGGGCGCACCGGCCGCGAGGCGTTGACGCTGTCCGCGTACACCATGGGGTTGGACCGGCGCGAGGTCACCGCGAAGCTGGACCTGGTCGGGTTGAACGCGGTGGCGGCGAAGCGGCGGGTACGGGCGTACTCGTTGGGGATGCGCCAGCGGCTCGGGCTGGCCCACGCGCTGCTCGGCGACCCCCGGGTGCTGATCCTCGACGAGCCGGCCAACGGGCTGGACCCGGAGGGGATCTTCTGGATGCGCGGCCTGCTGCGCGACTTCGCCGACCGGGGCGGCACCGTGCTGCTCTCCTCCCACCTGCTGCGCGAGGTGGAGGCGGTCGCGGACCGGCTGGTGGTGATCGGGGGCGGCCGGATCGTGGCCCAGGGCGACAAGAACGAACTGCTGGCCGGTGGCGGCACCGTGGTCCGGGCCCGCGACGGCGCGGCGCTGCGCCGCGCGCTTGACGCGGCCGACCTCACCGCCGCCGACAGCTCCGAAGGCCTGCTCGTGCAGGCCGACGCCGAGGCGGTCGGCCAGGCCGCCGCGGACGCCGGCGTCGCGCTCGCCGAGTTGCGCCCGGCCAGCGGCGGCGGCCTCGAACAACTGTTCCTCACCCTCACCGCCGGGGAATCCACCAAGGAGGCCGTCCGATGACCACCACCACCGCGCCCGCTGCCGGCGCCGTCGCCCCCCGGCAGCACACCCCGCTACGCCGACCGTCGCTGCTGCGCCTCAGCACCGTGGAGGTGCGCAAGCTCGTCGACACCCGGGCCGGTCGCTGGCTGCTGATCACCATCGGCCTGGCCACCGCGGCGATCGTCACCCTGCAACTGATCTACGCCGGGGACGCCGACCAGACCTTCCTCAACTTCTTCGTCCCCTCGCTGCTGCCGGTGTCGGTGCTGCTACCGGTGCTGGGCATCCTGTCGATCACCGGCGAGTGGTCGCAGCGCACCGCCCTCACCACGTACGCCCTGGTGCCCCGCCGGGAGCGGGTCGTCACCGCGAAACTGATCGCCGTGTCGCTGACCGCGCTCGCCTCGGTGCTTGCCAGCCTCGCCGTCGCCGCCGTCGGCACGCTCGTGGCGTCCGCCACCGGCGGTGCCGGCACCTGGCAGTTCGACGGCTCGCTGCTGCTGAACGCGGCGGTCATCCAGATCACCAGCGTGTTGATGGGCGCGGCCTTCGGGCTGCTGCTGCTCAACCCGCCGCTGGCGATCGTCGGCTACCTGCTGCTGCCCACCCTCTGGGGGGTGCTCGGCGAGATGGTCAAGCCCCTGCGGGGCCCGTCCGAATGGCTGGACACCAGCAAGACCATGGACCCGCTGTTCAGCAGCGCTGCCCTCACCGGCGAGCAGTGGGAGCGGCTGGCGGTGTCCCTGCTTGTCTGGATGGTCCTCCCGCTGGCCGCCGGCCTGTTCCGGACGCTGCGCCGCGAGGTGTCCTGACCATGGACGCGGCCGGTCATCGACCGCGCACCGTGGTCAGCGGCGGCCCACTGGAACTGGCCGTCATGTGGCTGGGCTTCCCGCTTGTGGGTGCGGGTGTCGGATGGCTGCTCGCGGCGAGCACCGGCTGGCTCGCCCGACTCCCCTGGGTGCCGTTCGCGGACCTGGTCGAGTGGCTGGACCGGCTGCCCGAGCCGCAGGCCACCGGCGGCACGATCGCGGTGGGCGTCCTGGCCGGCCTGGTCGTCGCCGGGCTCGGCACCGCCGAACGGCTGATCGTCACAGTCGACGCGGCGCAGGTCCGGTTGCGCCGCGCCGACCAGGACCGGGCCGTCGCCCGGGTCGACACCCGGGTGGCCTTCCTCGCCGACAAACACCTGGTGCTGCTCGACGGCGACGGCACGGAACTGGTCCGGGAGTCGACGGACCTGCCGGCCGCCGCGCTGGCGGAGGCGTTCCGCGCGCACGGTTGGGGCTGGGCGGACGACGATCCACACCGGTCGGCGTACCGGCTGTGGGTTCCCGACCTGCCCGGTCTGCCGGCTGGCGCGGACGCGCTGCTGCGGGCCCGGGCCCGGGCGATCGAGCGGGACCGCCGCGACGACGCCCGGGAGCTACGCCGGGAGCTGGCCCTGATCGGGGTGGTGCTGCGCGACGAGGGCAAGCGGCAGTACTGGCGGCTGACCGCCCGGGCGGTCACCCCGGGACCGGAGCAGCCGACTTCAGCCGAGCGGGAGTCGGACGGGCGGTAGCGTCTGTCCCAGGAGATCCTGGGAGCCGCGCGATGACCGAACAGCAGCCGTACCGGGTGGTGTCCCGCCACCCCGGCTTCGAGTTGCGTCGGTACCCGGCCCACCTGGTGGCCGAGATGCAGATCCAGGCGTCGTTCACCCGGGCGCCGATCGAGGCGTTCCGGCCGCTGGCCGCGTACCTCGGTGGCGCCAACCGGGTCCGGCAGCCGCTCGGGACGGCCGCGCCGACGACGCCCGCGGCCGGCAACTCGGAGCGGATCGCGATGACCGTGCCGGTGATCCAGGTGGAGGGTGAGCGGCCGGGCGCGTACCTGATCCAGTTCGTGATGCCTGTCGCCTTCACCACCGACATCCTGCCCGAACCGGTCGACCCGAGGGTGCGGATCCGCGAGGTGCCGGCGCAACTGGCGGCGGCGATGCGCTTCTCCGGGCGGTGGACGGAACAGGCGTTCAGCCAGCGCGGCACCATGCTCGGCCGCTCGGTCACCGCGGCCGGGCTGCAACCCACCGGCGCGATCCGGTACGCGCGCTTCGACCTGCCGTGGAAGCCGTGGTTCCTGCGCCGCAACGAGGTCGTGCTGCCGGTCGTCGAGTGAGCTACCGGCGCTTCTCGGCGGTCGGCCAGGCCAGCAGCAGGGCCATCCCGCACCCGGCGAGCAGCCCGCACAGCGAGATCAGCAGGTCGGAGTCGGCCGCGTGGATCGGGCTGTTGCCGGCCAGCGCGGTGAACGTCGCCCCGATCGGCAGCACGACCAGCATGAGGATGGCCGTGACCAGCAGGAAGGCCATCGGACCCACAAGCGCGGCGAGGGCGGCCAGCGCGTGGTGCCGCCAACTCGGTCGACCGTCCGGCCAGTCCCAGGCCAGCACTGTGACCCCGGTGAGCAGGGCCGCCCCGAGGACCAGCTCCGGCAGGAGTCGCGGCCCGGGCGGGACGGCACGCACCAGCCCCACGCCGAGCAGCGCCGCCCCGGCGAGGCCAGCCGCCAGCCCGACGCGGGCCCGGGACCTGACCGGCGCCGCCGCCAGCGCCGCAGCGACGGTCAGGACGACAAGCAGCGCCGCGGTGGCCAACGCGCCCGGGTGCAACTCCGGCTCCCGGTCCGTCGGTGACTCGATGCCGGCCGCCACGAGCGCCAGCACCCCGGCCACACACGCCGCACCGGTCAACGCCTTCCGCTCGGCGGCTCCCGGGGTGCCCCGTCCTCCCGCGGAGGGCGCGCCCCGCCCAGCGGCTGCTGACGTGCCCCGCTCGGACCACCACAGAGCGGCGGCGAGCGCACCGAGCACTGCGCAACCGCCGACGGCGAGCAGCAGCGTCGCCGGGCCGCCGATCGGATCGACCCGGTCGATCGCGACGTCGGCGGCGACCCAGCAACCGCCGAGCAGCACCGCCGGTCGGCTCCAGCGCAACCGCCCCCGGCCGGCCAGCACCAGCCCGAGCGCCACCGCCATGATCGCGATGAACCGCAGGTCGCGCGCCCAGTAGGCGTTGTTGCCCGGCAGCCGTTCCGACCACGGGCCGATCGGCTCGGTGAGCGGTTGCAGCACTGTCACACCGAACGCCCAGAGCACGACGGCGGCGGCGGAGAGCAGCAGCCCGAGCGGCCGCGCGAATCGCATCCATTGACGGTAGCGGCCCGGACGCTCTCCCGGAGGGCGGGAGCGTCGTCGTCAGACGATGCCCAGCGGTGACCGCGTGGGGCGGTGCCGCAGCAACCGCCACGTCGGCAGCATGCTGGCCAGCACGGCGAGCAGCAGGCACAGCCCCACCGCCCCGGTGATCACCGACCACGGCACCACCAGGTCGACGGGCGCCCCGACCTGCTCGGCGAGGCCGGCGCGGATGCTGAGCAGACCGACGAACGCGACACCCCCACCGAGCAGCGCGCCGATCAGCACCACAAGTGCGGACTCGGCAGTGACCAACCAGATGACCTGTCGCCGGGTCGCCCCGGCCAACCGGATCAACCGCAGGTCGGCGGCCCGGCCCTTGGCGGCCAGCAGCAGCGTGTTCGCCACCGCGATGGCCCCGTAACCGCTCGACACACCGATCAGCAGCAGCGTGAAGAGCCAGACGAGGCGGTCCTCCGCGGCGTCCGCCTCGGCCGCCCAGGTGGCGACGTCGACGACCCGCGCGCCGACCGGCGGATCGATCCGGTCCCGGACGTACACGGTGGACGTCAGTGCCGACGGGTCGTGCGTGCGCACCACCGCCCGGGACAGCAGCAGATCACCGGGGAGCGAGTCGTCGCTGACGACGGCGACGACGCGCAGCGACACCTGCTCCCCGTCGGCGAAGACCACCGGGTACGGCTCGGCCGGCCGCAGGTTCGCCGAGGCGGTCACCGCCACCGTGTCGTCGCCGCGCAGGTCGTCAAGCGAACCGGCGACGACGGTGAGCGCCCGGTTCGCGGCGGCGAAGCCGACCGGGTCCACCCCGAGCGCGGTAAGGGGCCGCTCCGCCGGCACCGTGGCGGGGTCGGTGTGGAACACAGTGGTCGGCAGGAGGGCGGTGCCACCGGTCGCCACCACCGCCTGGTCCGACAGACCAGGCGACCGGTCGGGCACCACGATCCAGCCGGCGTTCACGTTGTCCGCCCGACCTGCCGCGTACGCGGCGGTGGTGGTCCGCACCATCCCGGACACCAGCACCGCGAAGGCGACGGTCAGCAGCACCGGGGCGGCCGTGGAGGCGGTCCGTCGGGTCGCGGTGAGCGCAGCTCCCCGGACCAGCATCCCGATCGCACCACCGCGTCGCCGGATCGGCGAGCGCAGCAGTCGCACCACCGGCCTCACCACCGCCGGGGAGAGCACCGTGGCACCGGCGACCAGGGCCATCACCGCGTACAGGGCGTACTGCGCCGCCACGCGGGCCTGGTCGGCGGTCGCCGTCCCGACGCTGAGGGCGACCCCCGCCGTGACGAGCAGCGCGCCGGTGCCGACCCGCAGCCAGCCGATCGGCCGCTGCTCCGCCGCCGCCGCACGCAACGCCTCCATCGGTCGAACCCGCGCCGCGCGGCGCGACGCCGACCAGACGGCGAGCGACGCGATCACCGGCCCGGCGACGAGCGAGAGCGCCACCGGCCACGGGGTGTACCGGACCCGGAAGGTGGCTGGTTCGAAGCCGACGTCGACGAGCAGCCGACCCAGCAGCGGGGCGAGCACCGCCCCGACAAGCAGACCGACGAGCCCCGCCGCGGCACCGACGACGAGCGCGTCGGCGTACACCAGGCGCCGGACCTGGCGTCCGGTGGCACCGACGGCGCGGAGCAGACCCAGTTCACGGCGGCGCTGCGCGACGGTGAACGCGAAGGTGGAGGCGACCACGAACACCGTGACGAAGGCGGCGAGGACCGCAGTGCCGGTGAGCACCTGCATACCGATCCAGCGGATGCGCGCGTCCTCGGGTGGTTCCAGCGCGCCCCGCGCGTCGCCGGTCAGCACCCGTCCGTCCGGGCCGACCACGCCGCGCGCCGCCGCCGCGACCCGGTCCGGGTCGGCCCCCGGCGCGAGCACCAGCCCGATCGCCCGGACGCCGGGCGCGAGCGCGGCGGCGACCTCGTCCGCGACGTGCACGCCTGGCGCGTCGACCAGACCGGTGACGGTGTACGGCTCCGGGCCGGCGGCGGTGAGCACTGTGACCGGCGCACCGGTACGCAACCCGAGCGCGCTGTCGACGACCACCTCACCGGGCCCACTGGGCGGCTCGCCGACCGTCAGACGCAGTCCGCCCAGTCGGGCGCTGGACCAGCCGTGCCCCTGGTGGGCGTCCGCCCGCCCGGAGTCGACGCCGGAGGGTCGGCCGTCGATGAGCGGCTGGGCGTAGAAGGTCCGGTCCGGCACCGCCGCCGCGACGCCGGGCAGGGCTGCCAGCCGGTCGACGAGTCCTGCGGTGGCGGTGGCGGACCAGGGCCGGGTCGGCAGGAACGAGTCGGCCGACGCGCCCGCCTCGGGGCTCTGCACCACGACCGCGGCCCGCGCGAGCCGGTCCGGCACCTGTGGACGCCCGGAGGCGAGCAGCAGAGTGGCCGCCGCGACAAGCGCGACCCCGATGGCGACCGCCACGAACGCACTCGCCGACCGCCGGATGCTCAGCACGACGACTCCGCAGCGAACCGGGACGGGTTCGTCTCCCGCTCGGCGATCCGGGCGGCGACGGCCGCCGCGCTGATCCCGCCGACCAGCTCGTCGACGACTCGACCGTCGGCGAGCAGCAGGACCCGGTCGGCGTACGCGGCGGCGGCCGGATCGTGGGTCACCATCACCACCGTCTGCCCATGGTCGTCGACGAGCGCGCGGAGCAGTCGGAGCACCTGACGGGACGCCGCACTGTCAAGTGCCCCGGTCGGCTCGTCGGCGAAGACCACCGCCGGACGGGTGATCAACGCGCGGGCCACGGCGACGCGCTGCTGTTCGCCGCCGGACAACTCACCCGGCCGGTGCCCGGCCCGGTCGGCCAGGCCCACGGCGTCGAGTGCGGCGGTCACGTCCCGGGCCGCCGGTCGGCGACCGGCCAGACGCAACGGCAACTCGACGTTCTGCGCGGCGGTAAGCGTGGACACCAGGTTGAACGCCTGGAACACGAAGCCGATCCGGTCGCGCCGCAACCGGGTCAGCTCGTCCTCGCCGAGGTCGTTCAGGCGGGTGCCGTCGATAGTGACGACCCCCTCGGTCGGGCTGTCCAGCCCCGCCGCGCAGTGCAGCAGGGTGGACTTCCCCGAGCCCGAGGGGCCCATCACCGCCGTGAATGTGCCGCTCGCGAAGCTGGTGCTCACGCCGTCGAGCGCCGTCACCCGCCGGGTGCCGGTGCCGTACACCGCGCGCAGCCCCGTCACTGTCACCGTGTCTGTGGTCATGACCATCACGGTGCCGGTCGGGCGGGGTGTCGCGCGTCGGGCCGCAGCTGACACTTTCCGGCCCTCCCGTGGGTGGAGGCGGCGGCCCGCAACCACCGGGACGTCATCCCCGATGATGACCACCCAGGGGCGGACGCGGCCGACCCGGCCGACCGATACCGTCGGACCGGTGACCACCCTCCTGCTGACCCGACGGCTCCGGCCGATGGATCTGTACCTGGTGGACGCCGTCCTCGCCGTGGCGGTCGGCGGTCTGCTCTGCCCGTACGCGGCGCTTGAGTCACCGCTGCACGGTGGCGTCCGCGAGCCGCTCTGGATGTCGGTGCTCGTCGGGATGGTCATCGGGCTGCCGTTGGCGGTCCGGCGACGGTGGCCGATCGCCGTCGCCGTGGTGATCAGCGCCTGCACCGCGGCGACCCTGGTCACCGGCGTGATTCCCAACTTCGCCGCCGCCGCGCCGGCGGTCGCCATCGGCCTGTCCTTCTACACGGTGGCCGTGTCCACGACCACCCGCCGGTCGCTGCTCACTGCCGCGGGTTGCCTCGCCCTGGTCAGCCTCGCACTTGTGCTGACCGCTGGTGACCTCTGGTCCCGGACCGGTGCCGTCGTCTACGCCGCCGTCATGATCGCGCCCACCTGGGTGATCGGCTGGCTGCTCCGCGAACGACGGGCCCTCGCCGCCCGGCAGAGCGACCAACTGGTCCGTCAGGCCGCCACCGAGGAACGGCTGCGGGTGGCGCGCGAGCTGCACGACGTGGTCGCGCACACGCTGAGCCTCATCGTGGTGAAGGCGGCCGTCGCCAACCACGTCGCCGAGGCCGACCCACGGGAGGCGGGGGCCGCCCTGCGGGTGATCGAGGAGACCGGCCGCAACGCGCTCACCGACGTCCGTCGGGTGCTCGGCATCCTGCGCGAGGGCACCCCGTACGCGCCGACGCTCGGCCTGGACGAGTTGCCCGCGCTCGCTCGGCAGGCGGCGATCGGCGGCGTCGACGTCCGGCTCGACGTGCTTCGCGACGAACCTGAGGTCGCGGTGCCCGAGTCGGTGGGTCTCGCGGTGTACCGGATCGTGCAGGAGGCGGTGACGAATGTGGTGAAGCACGCGGCGCCGGCCGCGTGCCGGGCCCTGGTGACTGTCACCCCGGACGAGGTGCGGGTGGAGGTGACCGACGACGGCCGGCGGCCGGTCCTGCTCAGCGGGGAGGGCCACGGCTTGATCGGCATGCGGGAACGGGTGGCGTTGCACGGCGGGGAGTTCCGGGCCGGGCCACGCTCCGACGGTGGTTTCGCGGTGACGGCAAGCCTGCCCTACCGGGTCGCCGCGTGATCCGGGTACTCATCGCCGACGACCAGGCGTTGCTGCGCGGCAGCTTCCGACTGCTCGTCGACCTCGCCGGGGACTGCACCACGATCGGCGAGGCGGGCACCGGTGTGGAGGCCGTCGCCCTGGCCGGCGAGCATCGTCCGGACGTGGTGCTGATGGATGTCCGGATGCCGGAGATGGACGGCATCGAGGCGACCCGGCGGATCTGCGCCGACCCGGCCACGGCTGGCACCCGGGTCATCATCCTGACCACGTTCGACCTGGACGAGTACGTCTACGGCGCGTTGCGGGCCGGGGCCAGCGGGTTCCTGCTGAAGGACACCCCGCCCGCGGACCTGCTGGCCGGGATCCGGGTGGTCGCCGCCGGGGAGGGTCTGCTCGCGCCGACGGTGACCCGCCGGCTGATCGACGAGTTCGCCAGGCGGGCGGAGCCGACCCGACCGTTGCCGCGCCACCTGGACGGGGTGACCGAGCGGGAACGGGAGGTGCTCACGCTCATCGCCCGTGGGCTGTCGAACGCGGAGCTTGCCGAACGGCTCAACCTCAGCCCGGCAACTGTGAAGACGCACGTCGGGAGGTTGTTGACCAAGCTGGCGGTGCGGGACCGGGCGCAACTGGTGATCGTCGCCTACGAAACGGGTCTGGTGGGGCCGGGCAGCCTACGCTGACCCGGTCGACCCGCACCAGAGGAGGAGCCCCATGACCCGGTACGTCGCCCTGCTGCGCGGGGTCAACGTCGGCACCACCCGGCTGGCTATGGCCGACCTGCGCCGGATCGTCACCGACCTCGGGCACGAGGAGGTCAAGACGTACCTGCAGAGCGGCAACGTGGCCTTCGGCAGCACCGTACGCGACGCGGGAAAGCTGGCCGCCGGGATCGAACGGGCGCTCGCCGACGAGCTGGCGTTGAGCGTGCCGGTGCTGGTGCGCAGCGGCCGGGAGATGGCGGCGGTGGCCGGCGGCAACCCGTACGCCGACCGGGAGGACGACCCGACCCGACTGCTGGTGGCCTTCCTCGCCACCGCGCCGAAGAAGTCCGCTGTGGACGCGCTCGCCGTGCCCGGTGGGGAGAACGTGTCGTTCACGGTGACCGGTCGGGAGGTCTTCCTGCACTTCCCCGACGGCGGTTACGGCCGGTCGAAGTTCACGAACGCGTACCTGGAGAAGCAGCTCGGCGTGGTGTCCACAAGCCGCAACTGGAAGTCGGTGCGCGCCCTGGCGGAGCTGACCGCCGGCTGACCGGGCGGGCGCGAACGCCCGCCCGGGACCGGTCAGAAGTGGTACGCGGTCTCGTACTCGGGCACCAGCACCCGGCTACGCGGCGAGATCCGGCGGACCGCCGCGATCATGTCGTTCAGCCGGGTGCGGTCGGTCTCGGCGACCGTCGGCGGGTTCTCCAGCGGTGTCTCGAAGTTGTCGTAGTGCACCGGCACGATGACCTTCGGGTAGTCGAGGCCGGCAAGCAGCCGGGGCAGGTAGTCGCCGGTGGTGGTGGCGTTCTGCAGGGCCACCATCGCCACGTCGGGCGCCAGCCCGGTGAGGTTGCGCTCGGCGACGTCGCTGGCCCCGGTGAAGTAGACGGACGGGCCGCCGTCGACCCGCAACAGATAGCCGAGCGTGTCGCCCTCGGGCAGGTCCGCGATGGTCGCCGGCGGCGCGGGCTGGGTCACCCGCACCCCCGGAAAGGCCATCGAGTACGTCGGGTTGCGACTGTGCAGCGAGCCGACCACCTCGACGGTGTGGTCCCCGAAGTCCAGCACCTCCCCGCCCTTGACCGGGCTGAGCTGCGTCGACGGCACCCCGTAGGCCAACCCCAGGTGGTACGCGGTGAGCGTGCCGAACACCCGCGCGCCGGTGCGCTTGGCGATGTGGGGCACGTCCATGAAGTGGTCCCAGTGGGTGTGCGTCACCAGCACCGTGGTGGCCCGGTCGACGCGCGGGTCGATCACGTCGGCCCGGACCGTCACCTTGGTGTCCGTCCGGAACGCGCCGGTGAACAGCCCGGTGTCGATCCGGCTGAGGAACGGGTCGACCAGGACGGTCCGGTCGGCGATGTCGACGCGCCAGCCGGCCGTACCCCACCAGCGGAAGCTGACCGCGCCCTTGCGGCGGGCGGACGGGGTGGGCGCGGCGGCGGGTGTCGTGGCCTGGGCCGGGGTGGCGGGGCCGGTGGCGAGACCACCGGCGGTGACGAGTGCGGTGGTGGCGGCGGCGTCGCGCAGGAAGCGACGGCGGTCGAGACTGGGCATGCGGTTCCACTCCCCGTGGTCGGGTGGTTTGTCGACCACGAGCCAAGCAGCGCCACCGCGCTCCGGTCCAAGATCGAAGACGGACGACTCCGATACGCCAACGGATATCGGGCCAGCTCACCGACTGTGAATCGAGGCGGCGACGGCCGCGAAAGTCACTCGCCGCGTAGTGCCTCGACGGCCGTCCGGGCGGCCTCCCCCATCGCCAGGTCCACGTCGATCCGGCGCGCGGCCAGTCGGTCGGCTCGGGCGAAGACGGCGATCGCGTAGCGGCCGCCGTCGGGGTATTCGGCGACGCCGGCCTCCAGGTGCAGGCCCGGCAGGGTGCCGGTCTTGCCGGCGACCCGGACACCGGGCGGGAACCCGGCGGCCAGTCGGGTCCAGAAGATCTGCCGGGCCATCCAGGTGCGGACCATCGCGCACGCCGCCGCCGGCCCGGCCTCGTCCCGCCAGATCAGGGTGAGCAGCCGGGTGATCTCCCGGGCCGTGCTGGAGGTGGTGTGCGCGGGATCGAAGACCCGCATCGCCCGGACCCGGTCCGCCGACAGGGTGGGGAAGATCCGCGCGAACTCCGCCTCGGTCCGCGCGCCCACGTCGGTGAGCATCATCTCGACAAGTTCCCGGGGACCGCCGAGGACCCGGGTACGGGTCAGCCCCAGTTCGACGGCGAGCATTGGCAGCAGGTCCGGGCCGACCCGGCGCAGCAGCAGGTCGGCGGCGGTGTTGTCGGTGACCGACATGGCGAAGTACGCGAGGTCGCGCAGCGACACCTCGGCGTCGTCGGCGCAGCCGGCCAGGCCCCACCCGCCCAGTCGGTCGGCCGCTGTGACAAGTACCCGTTCGGTGGGGTCCAGTTGGCCGGCCTCGACCTGCCGGGCGAACTCCAGCACCAACAGAATCTTGAAGATCGAGGCGATCACCACCTGCTCGTCGGCCCGCACCCCGACCTCCGGAGCGCCTACGTCGACTGTCACATCCACGGCGTCCAGGTCGACGGCGTGCAGGCTGGCCGTCACCCCCACGGCGGCGAAGATGGCCTCGATGCGCTCGCTGACGTCCACGCCAGCACGGTAGCCAGCGGCACCGGGGCCGCGCTGGCGTAGGGTCCCGGCCGTGGATCTGCTCCGACACCTGCGGCACTTCGTGGTGGTCGCGCACGAGCTGCACTTCGGGCGGGCCGCCGAGCTGCTGGGGATGGCCCAGCCGCCGCTGAGCCAGTCGATCCAGCGGCTGGAACGGGAGCTGACCGTCGAACTGTTCGACAGGTCCCGCCGCCAGGTACGCCTGACCACCGCCGGTGAGCTGCTGCTCGGCGAGGCCGAGGAGTTGCTCGCCGGTGCGGATCGGGTCCGGCACCTGATGGGCCAGGTACGCGCGGGTGAGCTGGGCGTACTCCGGGCCGGGGTGCCACCGGAGACGCCCGCGGTGACGCTGCGCGCACTGCTGGACGGGCTCACCACCCGGGCGCCCGGCCTGGACGTGGAGCTGCACGAGCTGACCACCGCCGAGCAGGTGCGGATGCTCGCCGAGCGGACGCTCGACGTGGGGCTGGTGCATCACCCGATGCCGGCGGACGGGCTGCGTTTCGGTGTCCCGGTGGACGTACCCCTCGGGGTGTTGCTGCCGCGCGCCGCGCCGCTGGCCCGCGGTCGTACGGTGGCGCTCGCGTCGCTTGCCGAGCTGGATCTGGTGGCCGCGCCCCGGGCGACCGCGCCCGGTTGGCACGACCACCTGCTGGCGGTGTGCCGGCGCCACGGTTGGCGACCACCTCGGGTCCGGCCGGCGCGCAACCCGGAGTTCCTCTTCGGGCTGGTGCTCGCCGGCGGCGCGGTGGCCGTGGAACCGGCCACGGTGGCGCGTCGGGAACCCCGGATCGCCTGGCGTCCGATCGACGGCGTGTCGCTGGTCAGGCGCATCTCGGCGGCCTGGCCGGACCGCTCGGCGCACCCGGCGGCCCCGATGTTCGGGCAGCTCGCCGCCGAGGTGTTGGCCGGTGCCGAGCCCGTCGCCCCCGCGCCCGCGCCGGTGCCGGCGGCCCGGCCCTGGCCGGTGCTCTTCGACACGACCGGGTGAACCGCCCGGACGTTGCGCTCGTCACCCCGCGTTGTGCGGGTTTCCGGCTGGCCGCCCGGGTATGGATGACAGGCAACGACGATGACGCGAAGGAGCCGTAGTAGTGGCGAACACTATTCCCGACATCAGCCTGAACGACGGCACCACCATTCCGCAGCTCGGCTTCGGGGTGTTCCAGATCGAGCCGAAGGACACCGTCGCGGCGGTGACGACGGCCCTGGAGACGGGCTACCGGCACATCGACACCGCCGAGATGTACGGCAACGAGGCGGAGGTCGGCGAGGCGGTCCGCGCATCCGGCCTCGACCGGGGTTCGGTCTACGTGACGAGCAAGCTGAACAACGGCTTCCACCGCCCCGACGACGCCCGCCGGGCGTTCGACTCGACGCTCGCGGCGCTGAAGATGGACTACATCGACCTGTTCCTGATCCACTGGCCGTTGCCGACCCTGTACGACGGCGACTACGTCTCGACCTGGAAGGTGCTCGAGGAGTTCCAGCGCGACGGCCGGGCCCGGTCGATCGGCGTGTCGAACTTCCAGGTGGCGCACCTGGAGCGGCTGGCCGCCGAGGCGAGCGTGGTGCCGGCGGTGAACCAGATCGAGGCGCACCCGTACTTCTGCAACGACGAGGTCCGCGCCTACGGCCGGGAGCACAACATCCTCACCGAGGCGTGGTCGCCGATCGCGCAGGGCAAGGTGCTCGACGACCCGACTGTCGTCGACCTCGCCGAGCAGGTCGGCCGGACCCCGGCGCAGGTGGTGCTCCGCTGGCACGTGCAGCGTGGCGACATCATCTTCCCGAAGTCGACAACGCCGAAGCGGATCGAGGAGAACACCCGGATCTTCGACTTCGAGCTGGACGACACGGCGATGGAGCGGATCACCGCGCTGGACAAGGGCGAGGCCGGCCGGCAGGGCCCGAACCCGGACACCTTCGCCTACCTGCCCAACTGACCCGGGCCCGCCGTCCGGCGGGTCATGTCCCGCAGGAGCGCCGTACCGCGGAGTCACCACGCGGTACGGCGCTGCTGCGTGCGGTCAGGGGCCGACGCGCTCGGCGATCCGGCGGAACGCCGCCTGGGTCGTCGAGCCGGGCTCGGGGACGTAGACGATCATCCGCTGGTCGGTCTCCTGCACGTGCAGCACCCGGCACTCGAACTCCAACGGCCCCAGCTCGGGGTGCGGCACCCGCTTCACGATGGGACGACGCTCGGCCACGTCGTGCTCGGCCCAGAGCTGGGCGAACCGGGATGACGTGCCGAGCAGCTCGGTGACCAGCTCACGGATCGCCGGGTCGGCCGGGTAGCGGCCGTAGGCGGCCCGTAGGTCCGCGATGGTGCCGCGGACGAACCGGAGTGTTTCGGCGTCGTCCCAACGGCCGCTGGTCGCCGGCTGCCGGAACGTCCAGCGGATCATGTTCCGGTCCGCGTCGGGCACTGTCGAGAGATCCCCGACGAAGTACGTGGCCAGCCGGTTCCAGGCCAGCACGTGGTACGCGGCGTCGACGAGGTACGCCGGGGTCTCGGTCATCGCGTCGAGCAGGTGCCGCAGGCCCGACGGCACCTCCCGGCTCGGCCCACGGGTCGGCGGAGGGTTCTCCCCGGCGAGCCGGAACAGGTACTCGCGCTCGTCGCGGCTCAGCAGCAGCGCCCGGGCCATCGAGGCGAGCACCTGCCGGGACGGATGCGGCCCTCGGCCCTGCTCCAGCCGGATGTAGTAGTCGATCGACATCCCGGCGAGCTGGGCCACTTCCTGTCGGCGTAGCCCAGGGGTGCGTCGGCGCTCACCCTCCGGGAGCCCGACCTCGGCGGGACGCAGCCGGGCCCGACGGGTGCGCAGGAACGCCGCCAGTTCGTCACGGCGCAGGCTGCTCGTCATGCCGTCCAGCATGCCCCGCCCGACGCCGGCGAGGGTGGTACCGCCGGTCCCAGCCTCGGCCCGTCTCTCCCGGCAGGCCGCCTGCCGGTCCAGGCTCGACGGCATGACGAACATGATCGCCCTGATCACCGGGGCCAACAAGGGAATCGGCCTGGCCACCGCCCGTCGGCTCGGCGGTCTCGGGATGACAGTGCTGGTCGGCGCGCGGGACGCCGACCGGGGCCGCGCAGCGGAGCGGGAGCTGCGCGACGGCGGCGCGGACGCTCGGTTCGTACCACTCGACGTGACCGACGCCGCTTCGGTGACGGCAGTCGCGAAGTTGGTGGAGGAGGAACACGGCCACCTCGACGTCCTTGTCAACAACGCGGGCATCGTCCTCGCCGACGGAGCGCGAGGGCTGCCCAGCGAGACGACAGTGGCGACACTGCGTCGGCTGTACGAGACAAACGTCTTCGGGGTGGTGACGGTGACAAACGCTTTGCTGCCGCTGCTCCGGCGGGCACCGGCGGCACGGATCGTCAACGTCTCCAGCGAGGTCGGCTCGATCACCGCGATGACCGACCCGGACGGCGCGCTGTTCGAGCTGACCTCGGTGCCGTATCCGTCGTCGAAGGCGGCGTTGAACATGCTCACCGCCATGTACGCCAAGGAGTTGCGGGACACCCCGATCAAGGTGAACGCGGCGAACCCGGGCTACTGCGCGACCGACCTGAACGGCAACAGCGGTTTCCGCACCGCCGAGCAGGGTGCCGAGGTGAGCGTGCACCTGGCGACGTTGCCCGCCGACGGGCCCAGCGGGCTGCTCTGGGGCTTTCAGATGGACGCCGGCGGCGGATACGGCGTGCTGCCCTGGTGACCTGCCGCCTGGCCGTCCCGTCGACCTTCAGCTCCCGGTCGGTGGGGCGGTCAGGTCGAGCTGCCAGTCGTTGGCGCGCATCATCCGCCCCGGCGGGTATTCGAAACCCGTCTCGCCGAGAAGCGTGAAACCTGCCTTGCGGCACACCGCGTTCGAGGCGGGATTGTCGACCGAGGGGTAGGCGTGGGCGAAACGCCGGTCCCGTCGGGCGCGGACCACGTCGAGCGCCGCGCGCACCGCGACAGTGGCCAACCCCCGCCCCCGGTACGCGGGCAGCACCGCCCAGCCCAGCTCGTACACCGGCTGCTCGCGCCACTCGCGGGCCCAGTAGCCGACGCTGCCCACCCGTGTGCCGTCCGGCAGCGCCACAGTGAACATGCAGCCCTGACCGTTGTCGGCGAAGTGCACGTAGCGGTCGTGCCGGGCGAGCACCTGCTCGTCGGTCTCCGGACCGCCGGTGTGCTGACGCGTCTCGGGTGAGTTGAGCTGCCGCAGCAGGTCGAGGTCGTCCTCGTGCCACGGTTCGATACGTACCTGCGTCATTCCCCGCCCCCTGTTCGTCGGCCACAGTCAAGCCGACCCGTGTGACATCACGCCCCGAAACGCGCCGCTAGATCGGATCTAGCGGGCGACCAGCCGTCACCTAGCGCCTTCAGAATGGAAGGGGGTGGCGATGACACAGTTGCGGATCGCCGTGATCGTCGGCAGCACCCGGGAGGGGCGGGCCGGCGACCGGGTCGCCGGTTGGTTCGTCGACCAGGCCGCGCGACACGACGACCTGGCGGTCACGGTCGTTGACCTGACCGACTACGACTTCCCGGCCAGCTATCCCGCCGAGCCGACAGCGTCCATCCGGGCGTTCGTCAGCGAGGTGGGCCGGGCGGACGCGTTCGTCGTGGTCACCCCCGAGTACAACCACAGTTTTCCGGCACCCTTGAAACAGGCTATCGACTACGCGTACGACGAGTGGCAGGCCAAACCGGTCGGCTTCGTGTCGTACGGCTGTCGGTCCACCGGCCTGCACGCCGTCGACCAGTTGCGCACCGTCTTCACCGCGCTGCACGCGATGACGGTGCGCGACGTCGTCGGGATCGACCTGCTCGCCGGGGAGCCGCCCCCGCGGTGCACCGACGAGCTGCGCCGCGACGCGGGTGTCCTGCTCGACCAGCTGCGCTGGTGGGGTCTGGCCCTGCGCGACGGCCGGGCGGCTCGGCCGTACGTCTCCTGAACACGTCCGACGGAAGGTAAGGATCATGAGTAGACGCACCACCGGACTGGCCATCGAGGCCGACGGGTTGACCCGCTCGTTCGGCGACACCCGGGCGTTGGCCGGGATCGACCTACAGGTGCCGGCCGGCACTGTCTACGGGCTGCTCGGCCCGAACGGGGCAGGCAAGACCACAGCGGTCCGGGTGCTGGCGACGTTGCTGCGTCCCGACGGCGGTTCCGCCCGGGTCTTCGGCCACGACGTGGTCACCGACGCCGACAAGGTCCGCTCCCGGGTCAGCCTCACCGGCCAGTACGCCTCCGTCGACGAGGACCTGACCGGTACGGAGAACCTGGTGCTCCTGGGCCGCCTGCTCGGCCTGCGTAAGCCGGCCGCCCGGGAGCGCGCGGCGGCCCTGCTCGCCGCGTTCGGGCTGACCGAGGCGAGCGACCGGCAGGTGAAGAAGTACTCGGGTGGGATGCGGCGGCGCATCGACATCGCCGCCAGCATCCTCAACACCCCCGACCTGCTCTTCCTCGACGAGCCGACGACCGGCCTCGACCCGCGCAGCCGCAACCAGGTGTGGGAGATCGTCCGGGCGGTGGTGTCGCACGGCACGACGGTGCTGCTGACGACGCAGTACCTCGACGAGGCCGACCAGCTCGCCGGGCGGATCGCGGTCGTCGACCACGGCCGGGTGATCGCCGAGGGCACCCCGGGTGAGCTGAAGTCGTCGGTCGGATCCGGCACCGTCCACCTGCGACTGCGCGACCCCGGTCAGCGACCCGAGGCGGAACGTCTGCTCCGCGCGGCGCTCGGCGTGCCGGTGCAGCTCGCCGCCGATCCGGTGGCGTTGACCGCCCGGGTCGGCGAGGCCGGCACCGACCTCGATGCCAGCGCCCAGGCCTCGCGCGCCCTCGGCGAGTTGGTCCGCGCCGGCATCGTGGTGGACGACTTCTCCCTCGGCCAGCCGAGCCTGGACGAGGTCTTCCTGGCCCTGACCGACCACCCGGCCGTGCCGACCGACGAACGCGACGACGAGCTGGAGGCAGCCCGATGAGCGACACCACTACCACCACCGAACGGGCGCCAGCCGTCTTCGTCCCGTCCGCCGAGGCGCTGGCGACGGTGCTCGCGCCCGGTGCCCGACCGCCTCGACCGAGCGCGCTGGGTGCGTCGCTGACCTTCGGCTGGCGGGCCATGCTGAAGATCAAGCACGTGCCGGAGCAACTCTTCGACGTGACCGCGTTCCCGATCATCATGGTGCTGATGTTCACGTACCTGTTCGGTGGTGCCCTTGCCGGCAGTCCGCGCGACTACCTCCAGTTCTTCCTGCCCGGCATCATGGTGACAAGCGTCGTGATGATCACCATGTACACCGGCGTCGGCCTCAACACCGACATCGAGAAGGGCATCTTCGACCGGTTCCGGACGCTGCCCGTCTGGCGTCCGGCCGCCCTGGTCGGCATGATCTTCGGCGACGTGCTGCGCTACATCCTCGCCGCGCTGGTGATCCTGGGCCTGGGGCTCGTGCTCGGATTCCGCCCCGCCGGCGGGGTCGTCGGCGTGGCCGCCGGGATCGGACTGCTCGTGGTCTTCTCGTTCGCCTTCTCCTGGGTGTGGACCTTTTTCGGGTTGATCCTGCGCAGTGAGAAGTCGGTGATGGGGGTCAGCATGATGGTGCTGTTCCCGTTGACGTTCCTCAGCAACGTCTTCGTCGAGCCGAGCACCATGCCCGGTTGGCTCCAGGCCTTCGTGAAGGTCAACCCGGTTACGCAGCTGGTGGCCGCGATCCGCGGTTCGATGAGCGGCGACTCGGACCCGTCGGCCACGATGTGGCTGCTGCTGTGGAGCGCCGGTTTCGTGCTCGTCTTCGGCACCCTGACCATGTACAGGTACAACCGCCGCTGACCCCACGGCCCCCCTGCCACGGCCGGGTGGCGGGGGTCGTTGTCACAGCCGCCAGGGCACCGGCTCCGCGGGCCAGTAGCGGCAGGTGTTCCCGGTGGAGACGGAGTCACGCAGGTGACGTGCCAGTGCCGGGTGCCGGTCGTCGAGCTTGCGGAGCGTGTCGCGGATTCGCGCGGTCACCGTCTTGCGGGCCCGTTCGGCCTCGTCGCCCAGGGGGCGGCTCCGGCCGGCGAGGCCCGCCGCGGCACGCAACTCGTCGAGCAACGCACCCCGCTCTGCGTCCAGCTTGGCCACCTTCTGGTCGTCGTCGCGGGCGGCGGCCCGGTCGATCTCTTCGTCGAGGCGGGCAAGGTGCCGCCGGTAGCGGGCCTTCGCCTCGTCGTCGAGGACCGGGTCGGCGCCCATCCGGCGGGCGGCGACCAACTCCGGCCCGGCGGCCGGGTCGAGCAGCTCGACAGCTGGCACGTCGGTGCCCGGGCGGCTGAGCAGCAGGTGCAGATCGTGCAGCCCCTTGGCGTCGGGCAGGTGCACGACCACACCGGCGTGCGCGAGTTGCCAGACCGGCCCGTCGCGCCGAAACTCGTACCCCCCGCTGGCCGGCCCGACCGCTGCGGCCCGACCCGCTACGGCCTGATCCGGGTGGTCGGCGTCGGGGTCCGTCGGGACTGCAAGCCGGTGCAGCACCTGCGTCATACCGAGAGCGGTCGCCTCCCGGGCGGTGGTGGCGCGCAGCGCGGCCATTGTCGCGACGTCGCCCGGCTCGTCCCGGCCGGCGAGGGCGTGCACGAGGCCGGCACGGGCGATGAGCGACCAGGTACGGGAGCCCAGCCGGTCGGCGGACTCGTGGGCTGCCGTGAAGCCGGCGATGGCGTCGTCCCAGCGGTGCTGGGCGGCGTCGATCACTGCCAGCCAGTGGTCGACCGGGCCGCTGACGTCGCAGCCGAAAAGCGCCACCATCCACTCTCCCCGGTGCGGGGCGAGTGCGGCCCGCGCGGCGTCGCAGCGCTGCGGGTCGGCGGACGCGGCGGCGGCCTGCGCGCGTAACCGTAGCCAGATCGGTGACACCGGGCGCGGGTAGCGGATGGCGGCGGCCTCGATGCCGGCGGTCAGCCGGACCGCCGTCTCGCCGTCGCCCCGCTCCGCGGCGGTGATCGCCCGCAGCAACTCCTGGTGGGGGTAGTCGATCGGGGCCAGCGCGTCCAGCAAAGTGTCGGCCTCGGCGAACCGACCCTGGAGCAGCAGCCGGGACCAGCGCAGGTGATGGCCCATGAACCCGAACTCTGCATGGCTCGGGTCGGAGAAGTCACTGAGGACGGCGAACCGCTCGTCGGCCTCGGCGAAGTCACCCCGGAAAGCCGCGATGATCCCGCTGTCGATTGTCGCCGCGATGCGGTGCCGGGCGGCGTCGCCGTGCCGGTCCGGGCTGACGAAGGTGGTGAACTCCTCGTTGAAGTGCGGGTCGCCCAACTCCAGTAGCGCCACCCAGCGCAGCGAGGTGGCCCACAGTTCGGTCTCCCGGTCTCCCGTGCGGCGGGCCACTTCCCGGATCTCGGCGGTCAGCGCGGCGCGGGCTGTCGCGGTGCCCAACCCCCAGGTGGTGTCGTGGCGGGCCCAGAGACTGAACGTCAGCGCCTCGTCGTCCTGCCCTCGCCGGGCGATCGTCTCGGTGGCGGTGATCAGGTCGGCGACCAGCGTGCCGACGGACGCGGCGGCGTCCGGTTCGCCGATCAACTTCCGGTACGCGTCGCGCACCAATTCCGCGGCGTCGATCGGCTGAACGGCCTCCACCTGACGGGCGCGGTTCATGATGAGTGCGACGCGGGCCAGCAGCACCGGGTCGTCGAGTGTGCGAGCCAGCACCCCGGCCTCGGCGAGCAGTGCGGCGGACTCCTCCCGGTCGGCGTGGTGATATTGCGCCTGGCCGAACTCGATGAGGATCCGCACGCGTTGCTCCCGGTCCTCGACGACCTCCAGCGCCCGACGGAAGTGCACCGACGCCTCGTCGGCGGCCAGCCGGGCGAACGCGTCCCGCCCGGCGGCGACCAGCAGCGTGGCCACCCGCGCGCGGTCGAGCGCGGGGCCGGCGAGGTAGGCGTGGCGGGCGAGGTCGGCCGGGATCAGCTGATCGGTGAGCTCCCCCAGGTCGTCGTCGACCGCCCGGACGACCGCGCCGTGCCGCGCCTGCCGCTCGTCGTGGGACAGCCCGTCGTAGATGGTCTCCCGGACCAGGTCGTGGGCGAAGGCGAACCTGCCGCCGCCCCGGGCGACCACCAGCCTGGCGGTCACCGCACGGTCGAGCAGCCGGTCGACCTGCGCCACCGGGGCGGCGCCGCACGCCGCCAGGACCTGGCGGTGGAACTCACGGCCCAGCACGGCCGCGACGGTGAGCGCCTCGACCACGGCCGGCGGCAACTGGGCCAGGCGGCGGCGCACCGCTTCCCGTACGCCGGGTGCGATCGTGTCGGCCGCGTCGTCGGCGTGCCACAGCCTGGCGGTCTGCTCGATGAAGAACGGGTTGCCACCGGTGCGCCGGTGCACCTCGTCAACGAGGTCGGCGTCGGGCTCCCGCCCGGCGGTGCGTGCCATCAGCGCGGCCACCTCGTCGCGGGCGAGGCCGGTGAGGGTGATCGTGGTGGCCTTCGCGACAAGCGGCATCAGCAGGGGGCGCAGCGGGTGCTCGCCCGACTCGACCTCCGCGTCGCGGTAGGTGCCGACCAGCAGCAACCGTTCGAACCAGGTGTGCTGGGCAGCGAAGCTCAGCAACCGCAGCGAGGCCGGGTCTGCCCAGTGCAGGTCGTCGAGGACGACCACGACCGGCCGCTGCTGGGAGACGGCGACAAGCGCGGCGGTCACCGCGTCGTACAGCGCGAACTCTTCCTGGTTGGCGCTGTACCCACCGGTGCCGACGTTGTCCGCACCGGTGCCGACGCCTGCCCAACTGGCGGCGCGAACGGCCTGTTCGCTGCTGGTGTCGGCCTCGCCGAGCAGGGCCGCCAGGGCCGGCTCGGCGTCCGGCCGTGCCGCCGCCCAGTCGTCGGCGGAGCGCCGCAGGCCGCGCAGCACCTGCACCCACGGCCAGTAGCCGGGGGCACTGTCGGAATCCCAGCAGGCGGCGCCCAGCACCAGCGCGCCGCGTTGCCGGGCCTCCCGGGCCGCCGACGTGACCAGTGTCGTCTTGCCGATGCCCGGCTCGCCGGTGACCAGGACGAGACCGCCGTGGCTGGTGGTGGCGCGGTCCAGCTCGGCGCGCAACAGGCCCGCAGGGTGATCCCGCCCGATGATGGCGTCGCCGCGCCGCGCGTCCATGGTTTCCAGACGGTACTGCAACCGTCCGACAGCGCGAGCGGGTTAATCAGCCGTACGCCCGCGCGGGCCTCGCCGTCCCTGTGACGTTCGGGACCTTTGGAGCTGATGCCGCCAACGAATCAGTCCCATCGTTACCTAAGATTCCCTATCCGGCTATCATAGGGAACGATGACGGAAGAAATGTACTCGGTTGAGCAGGTGGCCGACCGGCTCAACCTGCACGTACGCACAGTGCGCGGCTACATCCGCTCGGGCCGGCTCCGGGCGGTGCGGATCGGCAAGCAGTACCGGATCGCCGCCCGTGATCTCGACGCGCTCACCGGGCAGGCCCCGGCCGCCACCCGTGCCAGCGGGTCGGCGGAGGTGTCGAGCATCGTGCAGATCGACGGCGTCGACCGGGCCGCCGCCGACCGGCTCGGCACGCTCGTGCTCACCAGCGCCAACACCGGCCACGACCAAGCCCACCCGCTGCGGGTGCAGACGGTGCACGACGAGGAACGCCACCGCATGAAGATCATCATCCTCGGTGATCCCGCCGCCACCGCCGAGCTGCTGCACCTGCTCGACGCCGTCCTGAACGCCGACAATGGCCTGCTTGACCGGGAGGTTCGCGATGTCTGACGAGATCCAGGAGCGCGCCGGAGTGCCGGTGCTGGTCTGCGACCCGGCGGGGCCGCTGGTGGCCACCGAGCAGGACGCGCTGGACCTGATCGGCGCGGCGTTCCTCGGCGCCCAGGTGGTGGCCGTGCCGGCCAACCGGCTCGACGAACGCTTCTTCTCACTGGGCACCCGCTTCGCCGGGGACGTGATGCAGAAGTTCGTCAACTACCGGGTGCGGCTGGCCGTCGTCGGCGACATCTCGGCGCAGCTCGCGGGCAGCTCCGCGCTACGCGCGCTGGTGCACGAGTCGAACCAGGGCGGGCAGATCTGGTTCGTCCCCGACCTCGAAGCGCTGGACACTCGCCTACGCGCCGGCAGATAACCAGCTCACCGGTCGGGCACGACCGCCATCTCCACCGCGTCCGGCTCCACACCCCTGGCCCGAGCCTGCTCGGCGGCCCAGCGGAGATAGGCCAGCCACTCCTCCGACGACCACCCGTTGCGGCGACCGACGCCCGCCTCGGCCGGGAGTTGGCTGGCCACGACACGGTCGAGGATCAGGGGCTGCACCCCGCCCACCCCGCGCCGGTAGCCGACGAAGTAGAGGACCTTCGTGAACAGGCCCGGCCCCAACCAGGGCAGGCGAGCCTGGTCGGGATCGCCGAAGCGGCGGTACGCGGTACGCAACGCCTCCTCGTCCGGGGCTGGGGCGGACACCTCTTCCAACGCGTACGCCAGGCGTTTGCCGCCCGGGTCGGCGCCGAGCGACCTGGCGGCGCGCCACGGGCCGTACCCGATCGGTCCGTAAGCCCAGACCAGCACGGCGGTCAGTAGTTGCCGTGGACTCGCGGACCCCGCCCGGTACGCGTCGGCCACCACGAAGACGTCGCGTCGCCAGAGCTCCCCGCTCGCTGGCAGGGTGTCGGGCCACGCCTCCGGCGGCAGCCCCGCCCGCCATCTGTCCATGTTGACCCTGACCGGAGCCCGCTCCCCCGGTGACACCACACCATCGGTCGCCTGCATGGCCGCCTCCCCCAGATCGCGCACTCGCGGAACACCGTGGTTCGGACGCTATGGTCGGGCGCTTCCACATACCGCCCGTCGACGGCAGATCGCGGTAACGTCACACTGTTGCTCTACGGTGCTCCTGTGCTTCCCCGAAACGTGAAGATCCTCGATCAGGTCCGCGCCGAGGCGCTTCGCCGCGACATCCCCGCTGCCGACGTGGAGCGCTGGGTGGGGCTCGCCCGCCCGTCTGCCCTCCTGAGACAGGGAGGCGACGGGCCGGTCGTCGGCGCCATCCGTGGGCCCGTGATGCTTCCGGCAGACGCCGAGGACCCCGAGTACCCCTTGATCGCCACCATCGACTGCGCTGCTCTTCCGACAGACGTGACCGACCTTCCACTACCGTCCGATGGCCAACTGCTGCTGTTCGGCTGGCCCGAAGAAAGCGGCTACGGCGAGGTCAGGTACGTGCCGGCAGGCGTGGCAGTCGAGGAGCGGGAGCAGTATCCGCCTGGCTTCCCTCCGGACGACGAGGAGTTCGCCGAGGTCTACGCGGAAATCCCGCCGGGCGACCTGCGCCTCACTGTCGACATATCTCTGCCCTACGTCAAGACGATCCCGGGGCCCCCGTGGTCTCCGCCGCTGCCGGGAGACCCCCCGTTCGAAGAGATGACCAAGGTGTGGCAGAAAATCCTCCGCGGCGTACCGGACGGCATGTTCTCCCGTGGTGGCTCGCCGCTGCTGTTGGGCGGCTACGGCACTGACTGCAACGGTTTCAACCCCGCGTGGTTGGGCGCCCACCCCTCGGGCCGGTCCGGTTACGAAGGGCCGGGGCGCGGTGGTGGGACACCCGACCATGGTGACTGGGTTGTGCTTGCCGAGTTCCACGGTGGCAGACAAGGCGGCGCGAGCATCCACTGGGTGATCCAGCGTGCTGACCTGAAGGAGCGACGCTTCGACCAGGCCAGCGTCCTCGTCTACTGGAATCCGTGAGGCCGGCCGAGCACGCATCCTCCACCTGACCCGCCCCGGCCGGCCGGTCCGGGGCGTTGCCGGGCGGCCCTGTCCTGCCGGGGCGAGCTGGGCGCGGGTAGGGGCGCGGCGTGACCGCCCCGCGCACGAATTGCGGGGCGGTCACACTTCATCGGCGTTACGGGGTGGCGCAGATGGCGTACGCCGTGTCGGACCAGTTGCCGGCGAAGGCGTCCTCCTCGTATGCGCCGGAGGCGACGGATGTCGGGGCGGTCGCGGGGCCGCCGTTGGGGCGGAAGTCGTCAACGACGCCCTCACCGGTCACCCCGTTGAGCTCGTAGCCGGCACCGGTCAGCACCTTCCCGGCCGGGCAGGTCGCCGTGATGCTGCGGAAGTCGAGGGAGTTGCTGGCCCCCGTGGCGGCGGCGCGCACCAGACCGGCGAGCGGATTGGCGCAGATCGCGTACGCGGTCGCTGACCAGTTCAGGGCCGTGGCATCCGACTCGTACGCGCCGACGCTGACCGCTGTCGGTGCGGTGGCGACGCCACCGTTGGGGCGGAAGTCGTCGACGACCCCTTCGCCGGTGACGCCGTTCAGCTCGTAACCGGTGCCGGTCAGCACCTTTCCGGCCGGGCAGGTCGCCGTGACACTGTGGTAGTCGACCGAGTTGCTGACCCCGACACTGGAAACCCGCACCAGGCCGGGCACCGGGTTGGCGCAGATCGCGTACGCCGTGACGGACCAGTTCCCGGCGAACGCCTCGGTCTCGTAGGCCCCGACAGTGACTGCCGTAGGGGCGGTGACCGGGCCGCCGTTGGGGCGCAGGTCGTCGACGACCCCTTCGCCGGTGACGCCGTTCAGCTCGTAACCGGTGCCGGTGAGCACCTTGCCGACCGGGCAGGTCGCCGTGACGCTGTGGAAGTCGGCCGAGTTGCTGACGCTCGTCGCGGCGACCCGCACCAGGCCGGGGACCGCGGCGGACGCCTGGCTCGCCGGGGCGAGTACCGCCCCGGTCGCGACAAGACCGAGCAGGAGCACCGACGCACGAGCGCCAAACCGCCGGGCTTCGTTCTGAGCACGCATGTGTTTCTCCCGTCTGTGGCCGGACGGGGCGGCAGGTACGACGCCGACGTCAGGGCCGTTCATTGACGGATTCACGCTAGGTAGCCACGCGACCAGGCATTATCTCCAAGCCGACTACGTCGCGTAACGGACTGGGCTTGCCGGCGGCGCACACTGGACCGGCGGACGATGCATGAACGTCGATGCCCGTGCCTACCATTCGGCCATGCCTGCTCGCCGCGTCACCGCCACCATCGCCCTCGCCGCGCTGGCGAGCCTGCTCGCCGTCAACGCCGCCCGGGCCGACGGCCCGGCGATCAGCACCCCCGGCACCCCCACCGTCGTGGCCAACGCACCGCATCAGCTCACCCTCAGCTGGGCGCCCTCCGCCTGGGTCGAGCCCGGCGCGGAGCAGCCGATCAACTACGAGGTGCAGGTGCCGCTGGGGCCGAACACCTACCGCTTCCTCGGCTCCACCACCGAGACCACCATCACCCTGACCGACCTGGCGCCCGGCACGACGTACCGGATCGGGGTCGCCGCCCGCGCGCTCGGCGGCTACTCCGACACCTCGCCCACCACCACAGTGCGCACCGCCAGCGGCCGCGCGACGGTCAGCTACCTCAACCTCGACTGGTCACCCACGAACAACCAGATCCAGCACCTCGTGAAGGTCGCC
Organism: Micromonospora sp. NPDC049044; assembly: GCF_040649215.1. Lineage (NCBI taxonomy): Bacteria > Bacillati > Actinomycetota > Actinomycetes > Micromonosporales > Micromonosporaceae > Micromonospora > Micromonospora sp. NPDC049044. Next base: position 84,088 of record NZ_JBEZFA010000008.1, read on the forward strand.
AACACCGGCACCGGGCCGCTGGACCTGAGCACCTTGCGGGTGCGCTACCACCTGCGTTTCGAGGGCGGCAACACCTCGCTGGTGCCCAACTGCGACTGGGCCGCACTGGGCTGTGACCGGATCCGGCAGACCGTGCAGTTCTTCGTCCCGCCGGGTGCACCCCCCGCGCCGGCGACGTCAGCGCCGCCGTACCCGGCCCCGGGAACGCCGGCCCCCGGCTGGGTCGAGCTGACCTTCACCGACGGCACACTCGCGCCGGGCCAGTCGACCGGGCCGATCCAGCTACGGCACCACCGGCACAGTTGGAGCGACATTGACGAACGCGACGACCCGAGTTGGCTCGCCCCCACCGGCCAGTGGATCGAGAACGACCGGATCACGCTGGACGTCGACGGGGTACGCGAGTTCGGCGACACCTCCTCCTGACTCGGCAGGACGACCGCGTGGGCGGTGTCGGCGGGCCTTGTCCTGACGAGCGTGATGCCTGTGAGGCATCAAGATGCCTCACAGGCATCAACCACTTCGGGGAATCTGCCGTTCGACCCCTGGTTGCTCAGCCGCTGCCAGCCAACCGCACCCAGCAAGTCACGTATCCAGGATGTCCGGCTCGGCTGCGACGAGCGTGGGGCGTTCGCGATCGGGATCATGCCGGTTCCTAGTCTGCTGGTTCTGCCAGGTGCGGAGGGCGTTCTTGATGCGGTGGTTCTCGGCTTCCGCGAGGTCGAGTCGGCGGCCTTGTTCGTGCAGTTCGTGGGCGAGGCGGTGGAGCAGCGCGTTGACGACATCGGGTTGGTAGCCACGGCGGCCGAGCCGGGTGCGGGGCAGGTCCAGCGCGGCGACCCGGTCGGGGGTGAGCGGCCCGGTCAGAGTGTGTCGACTGCGGTAGACAGCCATCAGCGGCTGAAGCCAACGGGCAGGTGGATGCGTGCGGCGGGGACACCGAGGGCGCGCAGCCGTGGCCGCGCATCAGTGAGCATCGCGGGTGGGCCGCAGAGGTAGATGTCCTGGCCCGGCTGGTGATGGTCGAGCGCGATGGTCAGGGCGTCGCCCTGCTCGGCCGGCTCCGCGAAGGGGTCGTCGGAGAGGGCCGGCACGACGGTCAGCCAGTTGTGGGCGCACTGGAGCTTGTCGAGGGCGATCGCGTCGTACAGGTCGGTGAAGGTGCGCGCACCGACGATCAGCGTCACCCGCCGGCCGTCGGGCGCGGCGGCGACCTGTTCGACCAGGGCGCGTAGCGGCGCCAGGCCGGTGCCACCGGCGACGAGCAGCAGATCGTTGGTGGTCGTCTCATCGAGGCTCAGGCCGGTGTCGACGGGTGGGCCGAGCCAGAGCAGCTCGCCGGGGCGTACCTCATGAACCAGGCGGTGGGAGACGGCGCCGGCGGGAACCGCGCGGACGTGCAGCTCGACGGTGCCGTCCGCGCGTGGGGCGTTGGCCGGCGAGAGCCAGCGCCAGTGCCCCGGCAGGCGAGGGGTGCAGACCGGGACCGCCTGACCTGGCTGGAAGGGCAGTCGCCGCCAGGGACGTACCGTCAGGATGGCGATGTCGGGCGACGGCCGGTGGTGGTCGATCACCTGGACGTGCCACCACGCCGGGCCGTCGCTGGCCTGCGCGGTGGCGCGGCGGATCACGTGCGTGGCCTGGCGCAGGGCGAGCTCGGCGGCGATGGCGAGCTGCGGTGTCCACAGTGGGTGGGCGTGACGGGCCACGGTCGCAAGCAGCGCGTCGCCGATGGTGGTGGTGTGCGGGAGCAGGTCGAAATGACGGTACGCGCGGCCGAGCACCAGGAGCAGCGCCGCCCGGCTCGCCGAATCGTCACCGCCGACCAGGAGGCGGCCCAGCGCGGTGAAGAACAGCGGCGCGTCACGGTGTGGAAGCAGGCCGGGTCGGCGGTCTTCGACTGTGCACCAGAAGTCGCCGGCGGCCCGCGCATCGACCGACTCCCAGACGGCGGTCAGGCTCACGCGGGCTGGCTGGTCGTCGATCACGGTGGGCATGCTCGCTCCAGGACGTTGACTCATGGGCTGGCACCGGGGCGGGCGGGAGGAGCTGTGCCGTTGAGGGCCGGCGCAGCCCCGGGACAAGGCACCCGCCCCGGGCCATGTCTCGACTGTCGCGGCTGACCAGGTACGACGGCATGTCACGGTGATCATCGGCGGCATGCGCGATCGGTATGCGGGCGACGTCGGGACTGTCGGATCGGGCAGACTGCGGACATGATGGAACTCCCGGTGCTGCATCTGGTCGTCTGCGCCGCAGGACCGGCGGAACACATCGACGAGCTGGTCGACCTCCTGATCGCCGACGGGTGGCAGGTCTGCATGATCGTCAGCCCGACCGCCGCGCCGTGGCTCGACCGTCAGGCGTTGCAAGACAAGACCGGCTATCTGGTACGCGTGGAGTGGCGGATGCCCGGCGACCCCGAGCCGCACCCGCCGGCCGACGTGGTGCTGGCGGCGCCGGTCACGTTCAACACGGTGACGAAGTGGGCGTTGGGCATCAACGACACGCTGGCGCTCGGCGTCCTCAACGAATCGCTCGGGGCGGGGTTGCCGATCATCGCTTTCCCGCACGTCAAGGCGGAACTGGCCGCGCATCCCGCGTACGCGGGTCACCTGGCGGTGCTGCGCGCTGCCGGCGTCGCCGTCGCGGACGGGAAGCCGCTGGACCCGACGCACGGCCCGGAGCGTTGGAATGCGGTCATCGAGGCGCTGCGGGCGGCGCGCCCATCCTGAGCAGTTGTAGTCCGTTCGCTTCTCCGGCGGCCCTCTGACCATATGCGTTGTGCGTATATCAGCGCTCCACGCAGCGTGTTCAATGGAGAGGTTCGATTGATCTGGACGGACGGAGCCGCCCGTGACCCACACGAACTGCCCCCGGTGCGGCGGACGGCTGGCCCGGGACAACGACAGCGGACGGTGTGCGCCATGCCAGGCCGCCGAGCGGGACCGGTTGAGCGCGCCGCCGGTGGTGCCAGCGAGCTTCTGGGAGCACGAGCCGGTGCGGCTGGCGCTGGCCGAGCGGCATCTGGGGCGGGTGATCCGCGCGTACCGCTGCCACCCGTACCACGGTCGGGTCGCGTTACCGCAGACCGTGGTGGCGGGGTGGTTGGGGATCACGCAGGCCCAGTTGAGCCGGGTGGAAAACGGCCCACCGCTCGTACATCTGGATCGCCTGGCGCACTGGGCGAAGCTGCTCGGGATACCAGCCTCTTGCCTATGGTTCGCGCTCCCTGGGCGGCCTCAAAGGTCGGTTGCAAAGGCCGAAAGTACCTCCGCCTCAATGGAGCCGCAGAGCGCTGGGCCGGACGAAGGTAGACGGGCGTTGTTGGCCGGCATCGCCGCTGTCGCTGCGGGCGCTGGCCTGCTCAGCGGTTGCGAGCTCGTCCAGCCTCGGCGTATCGGCACGGCGGATGTCGCTCGACTGAACGCAGTCTTGGAGCTGTACCGGTCCGTGGACCGTGAATGTGGTGGTGGCCTGCTCTATCGGGAGGTGGCCCGGTTCGCTGAGTCGGTATATCGGATGCTTGATTGGTCGTATCCTGCTGCGCTCGCGCCGCCGCTCATCGCAGCGGTGGCGACAGCCCGGCAGCTCGCCGGCTGGACTGCGCTCGACGCGGGAAGGCATGACGACGCGCAGCGACACTTCGTCGCCGGGGAGCGCGCCGCGTTGACTGCTGACAACGCCGCACTCGTCGCCATGATTCGGTACGCGCAGGTCAAGCAACTTCAACACCTCCGACACAACCGGGATGCCCTCGCGACTCTGCAAATCGCACATGCGCAGCTCGGGTCGCACGCAACGCCAGCGGTAAGCGCCCTGCTGTTGGGTGCCCAGGCTGCCTCGATCGCGGCACTCGGTGACCACGAGGCTGCCGTGCGAACCCTGGGCGAGGCGCGCGACCAGTTCGAGCGCATCGACAAGGAGCGCGAGCCGGCGTGGATGGGCTTCTACGACCGCGGCGAGTTGTTCGCCCAGTACGGGCGCGTTTACCGGGACATGGCACGGCGGGACCGTAGGCACGCGTCCGAGGCGGTGCGCTGGGGCAGGGAGTCCATCGCTGCGTTTGGCGCGGCGAACGTTCGCAGCACCGTACTCAACGAGGTCGGGTTGTGCAGCGCGCTGTTCCTGGCCGATGAGCCCGAGCAGGCTCTTGCGGTGGGCGTGCGGGTGCTGAAGCAGGAACAGGCAATGAGCTCCAGGCGGGTGCTCGATCGGGTGGTCAGTCTGCGTCGCGATCTCACTCGGCACCGGGAGATTCCCGAGGTAGCCGCATTCGAGCGGGCCATTACCGCTCGATCTGCGGCGGCCGCATGAACGGGCGGTTCTCCGAGGAGACGATGACCGCGGCGGTGCGGTCCGTCGCCGCAACCCTGAACGTCTCGACCCACGATGCCCAGTTGCTGCGGTTGACCAACAACGCCGTGTTCGCACTGCCCGACGCCGGGCTCGTCGTTCGAATCGCCCGGACCCACCAGCTGCGGAACAGGGTCACGAAGGTGGTGCAGCTCGCGCGCTGGTTCGCTGAGATCGACGCGCCGACGATTCGCCTAGCGGACGACGTCGAGCAGCCGATCGAGGTCGGGGGCCTGGTCGCTTCGGTTTGGCAGTTCGTCCCACCGCATCCACCCGCCCCGAACGTCGAAGACCTCGGCAAGGTGTTACGGGAATTCCATGATCTCGGCCGGCCCCCCTTTCCTCTGCCCGTCTGGGATCCAGTGGGCGACGCACGACGACGGCTGGCCGACGCGGACAGACTCAGCAAGCCTGACCGGGACTTCCTGGTTGACTGGTGTGACCGCCTGGAGCCGGAAGTCGCGACCCTCGTCGACGGAGGGACGCTGACACTGATCCACGGGGATGCCCACGCCGGCAATCTCCTCCGGGAGTCGTCGGGCCGCGCGGTCCTATGCGACTTCGACGCCACCTGCATCGGCCCGTGGCAGGTCGACCTAGCAGCGGTAGCGGTCGGCGAGGCGAGGTTCGGAGGATCAGGGACACACGGCGCGTTGGCCACCGCATATGGCTTCGACGTCACCGCCGACCCGTCCTGGCCACTACTGCGAGATGCGCGGGAGCTGAAGATGATCGCAGCTGCCGTACCACTTCTCACTACGGGGCCGAGTGTCGCGGGCGAGTTCACCAACCGCCTCCGTTCGGTACGACACAATGATCCGACGGCCCGCTGGACCCCCTTCGCCGATCTTCCCTCCCGGTAAGGAGCCGCCGGTGATTCAATCGAGCCGTTCTGAGGCACCGCCGCTGACCCCGGGGCGCGTTACTCTCATCCATGCCATCGACCACTACCTGAGCCGAGCACGCAGACTTGAGCCACGCGATGGCGTCACCGTCCTGGAGATTCAGAAGATCGCTTATTTTCTTCAGGTGCTCGGGCAGCCGTTGCGGTTGCAGTTCGCTCGGGGCAGATATGGCCCGTACGCCGAGAGCCTCAACCATGTTCTCGACCGACTCGAAGGTCACTACCTGACTGGCTTCGGCGACCGTTCAGCACGGGTCGAAGAGTTACAACCCATCAGGCTGACTGCTGGCGCCGCCGACGCCGTTGCGGCTTGGTCCCGAGCTCACGGCGGAGCTGCGACCGAGGCTTTGGCGCAGCTAGCCGTGCTGACCGACGGTTTCGAGGCACCGTACAGCCTGGAACTCTTGGCCACTGTGCATTACGCGGCCACATCGCATCCGCCAACCGACGATCTAGACGAGCTAACCGAGCGGGTTCGTTCCTGGAGTGGCCGAAAGGCGCGCCTCTTCACGCCCGCACATATCGAGCTAGCGTACGACCGGTTGCAATCAGTCGGCCTTCTGCCCGCACTGCGCGTTGGGTGAGTCGTCACTCGTGGAAGGTGCGCCGTGGTTAGGGTGCCCGGATGACGGATCTTGAGCGAGGTGTTTACGAGCACCTCATCACTCGCGAGCTGGCCAACCAGCTCCAACACGTCGATCCCGGCCTGATCCAGCACCACAAGCTCGACCCCGCCGATGCCCACCACACCCTCGCCCGGCACATCGCCGCCCTGGCCGCCCGCGCCCTCCAAGCCGTCCCCAACGGCGACGACAAGCTCCACCACCAGGTCGACCTGGCGAACCAGATCGCCGACGCCATCGCCACCCTGAGCCCGAAGGCGGCAACAGAGCAGGACCAGGTGACCGACGCCAAGCACCTGCTCCACGCCATCGCGGCCCCGCCAACCCCACCGGCGCTGCCAGCCTTCCCGCAGCGCCCCACCACTCCGCTCGCCACCGGCGCCCTGCTTGTCAACGGCCGCCACCAGCCCCGCATCGGCCACGAGGTCAACCACGAGATGGCGTCGGCCGAGAGCGTCGACCTGCTCTGCGCGTTCATCAAGTGGTACGGGCTGCGCGTCGTCGAGCCGGCCCTCCGCGAGCTGATCGCCAGGGGTGGCAAGGTCCGCGTCATCACCACGACCTACCTGGGCGCAACGGATCAGCGGGCGCTCGACCGCCTGAAAGAGCTGGGCGCCGAGATCAAGGTGTCGTACGAGACGAGGACCACCCACCTGCACGCCAAGGCGTGGCTGTTCCGCCGGGCCAACGGCACCACCACCGCGTACGTCGGCTCGTCGAATCTGTCGAAGACCGCGCTTGTCGACGGCGTCGAGTGGAACGTGCGCATCTCGAACATGGAGCAACCGCACGTCATCGACACGTTCACTGCGACGTTCGAGGACTACTGGAACGACCAGGCGTTCGAGGCGTACGACGCGACCCGAGATGCTGAGCGACTGCGGCAGGCGTTGAGCGGCGAGCGGCGCGACCAGACGCCTACCGAGATCTCGAACCTGGACGTGCGCCCGTACCCGTACCAGGCGGAGATCCTGGCCGACCTGGACGCCGAGCGACTGGTCCACGGGCGTTGGCGCAACCTGGTGGTGATGGCGACCGGCACCGGCAAGACCGTCGTCGCGGCGCTGGACTACCGCCGGCTGCACCGCAACAACCGGGTGGATTCGCTGCTGTTCGTCGCTCACCAGGAGCAGATCCTGCGGCAGAGCCTTTCCACGTTCCGGCAGGTGATGGGCGACGGCAGCTTCGGCGAAACGCTTGTCGCGGGTGAGCGGCCGGGCGGCTGGAAGCACGTCTTCGCCTCCATCCAGTCGCTGCACCGGCGGGAGGTGGACCCCGAGGCGTACGACATGGTGATCGTCGATGAGTTCCACCACGCGGAGGCGCCGACGTACACCCGGCTGTTGGAGCGGCTGCGTCCGCGCGTACTCCTGGGACTGACCGCGACCCCCGACCGGACCGACGGCGGCGACGTGCGCCGGTGGTTCGACGGCCGGGCGGCCGTTGAGCTGCATCTGTGGGACGCGTTGGAGCGGCAGTTGTTGGCGCCGTTCCAGTACTTCGGGCTGCACGATGACGTGGACCTGTCGCACGTCACCTGGAAACGCGGCCAGGGCTACGACCTGACCGAACTCACCACCCTCTACACCGCCGACCATGCACGGGCCAGGACAGTGCTGCGTGCGGTGCGCGAGAAGGTGGATGTCGGGCGGATGCGAGCGCTCGGATTCTGCGTAAGCATCAAGCACGCGGAGTTCATGGCCGCCTGGTTCAACCAGCACGACGTGCCGGCGGCGGCAGTCACCTCGGGGGTCGACCGTCTGACGCAGAAGACGCTGTTGCGGGACTTCAAGGCCGGCAAGCTGCGGGTGCTCTTCACAGTGGACCTGTTCAACGAGGGCGTCGACCTGCCGATGGTCGACACGATCCTGATGCTGCGCCCCACCGAGAGCGCGACCATCTTCCTGCAACAGCTCGGTCGTGGCTTGCGCCTCGACGACGACAAGCCCTGCCTCACGGTGCTCGACTTCATCGGCGGGCAGCACGCCAACTTCCGCTTCGACCTGCGGTGGCGTGCCCTGACCGGGGTGAGCCGGCGGGCGATCACCGAGGCGGTCCGCGACGACTTCCCGAGCCTGCCCAGCGGCTGCCACGTCGAGCTGGACCGGGTGGCGAAGGAGGTAGTGCTCGCCAACCTGAAGAGCGCGCTACCCACCTCGAAAGCCGGTCTGGTGGCCGAGCTGCGGCAACTCGGTGACGTCAGCCTGGCGACGTTCCTGCGTGAGACCGGCCTGGAGATCGAGGACGTGTACCGCTCGGCGAGCATTGGCGGCTGGACCGGCCTGCGCCGGCTCGCCGGCATCGAGACGTCCGCGCCCGGCCCGGAGGACCGGGACCTGGGCCGGGCCATCGGTCGCATGCTGCACACCGACGACGTCGACCGGCTGGAGTTGCTGACCCGGGTCGCGGCCGGACCGCCCGCGCCAGGTCAGCAGGTGTACGCGGGAGACACCCGACTGTTGGACATGCTGCACTTCAGCCTCTGGGGGCCGAACGCACCCCTCGCCACGCGGGACGAGCGGCTGGCACGGCTGTGGAAGGAACCGGCGCGCTGCGGCGAGTTGCGGCAGGTCGCCGAGGTGCTGCGGGACCGCATCCACCGGGTCACGCCCACGCTCGCTGCCGGGGCGGTGCCGTTGCGGGTGCACGCCCGGTACAGCCGCAACGAGGCGTGCGCCGCCTTCGGGATGGCGAACCCGGGGTCGCTGCGTGAGGGCGTGAAGTGGCTGCCCGACGCCCAGGCCGACCTGTTCTTCGTCACCCTGGTGAAGTCCGAAGCGCACTACTCCCCCACCACCATGTACGCCGACCGGGCCATCACCGACACGCTGTTCCAGTGGGAGTCGCAGAGCACCACCTCTGCGGCGTCGGCGACCGGGCAGCGCTACACGTCGGGCGGTTCGGCAGTGCACCTGTTCGTCCGGGAGACCCGGATCGCCGACCGGGACCTGGGCGCGCCGCCGTATCTCTATGCCGGCACCATGACGTACGAGTCGCACACCGGCGACCGGCCGATGCGGATTCTCTGGCGACTCGACCACGCCCTACCCGCCGACGTCTACGCCACCGCCCGCACGATCGCCGCCTAGTGCTGCTCCGGCGGTGGGTCGGGGGTGGTCGAGCGGTATTCGGTTCGTCTCCTGCCGGTGCGGTTCCGCTAGCTCGGCTGGTCGACGGCGCGGGCGTGTCGCCCGCCGGCCGGCCGCTCGTCGCCGTGGCCCGGCCACCACGCCTTGTGCCCGATCAGCGCGGTCAGCGCCGGGACGAAGAACATCGCCATGACGAACGCCGACAGCACAATGCCGATCGCCACCGCGAAGCCCATCTGCTGGAGGAAGGAGATCGGAGCGAGCAGCAGCACCGCGAACGTGCCGGCCAGGATCAGTCCGGCTGCCGCGACGGTTGGGCCGGCGTGTTGCACACCGATGGCGGCGGCCTCGTGTGGTTCGTTGCCTTCCCGCGCTTCCTCGCGTAGTCGGGCGATCATCAGGATGTTGTAGTCGGTCCCGATCGCCACAACGAAGAGGTACAGGATGATCGGCAACTGGAAGGTGACACCGGGCTCGCCCTGCACCCCTTGGAAGAGGTAGACGGTGGCGCCAAGTGTGGCGGCGAAGTTGAGCAGCACCGCGATCACCAGGTAGATCGGCGCGACAAGGCTGCGCAGCAGCAGCGCGAGGATGAGCGCGATCAGGCCGGCTGCGACCGGCAGGATCACCGATAGGTCGCGGTTGTTCGCCGAGTTGATGTCCGCGAAGATCGCGGTGGTCCCGCCGACCAGCGCCCGGGTGCCGGGCGGGGCCGACGCGTGTACGGCATCGCGCAGGTCCTCGCGGACAAGGTTGATCGCCTTGTTGGAGACCGGGTTCTCGTTGAGCAGCAGATTGACCCGGGCCACACTCGGGTCGGTGCTGCGCTCCGGGGGTTGCGCCTGGCCCACACCCGGGGCTTTCGCTATGGCCGCGGCAAACTCGTTGACCTGCTGCTCGGTCAGTTGTGACCCGTTACTTGTGGTCAGGTAGACCTCGGTGGGGGCGAGCGCACCGGCGGCGAACCCGCGCTGGAGGTCCTGCGCGGCCTTCGCCGACTCGGTGTCCTGCGGGAAGCCGGCGCTGAAGTCGTAGTCGGCCTTGTAGCTCAGCACGCCTGCGGCGAGCGCGACCAGGATGATTCCGGAGATCGCCGCGACGAGTGCCGGCCGACGCCCGACGGTGGTGCCGAGCCGGTGCGAGATGGTGGCCTTGGGCGTACGCTGCCACGCCTTCGACGGCCAGAAGACGTACCGGCCGAGCAGCGAGACGACCGCCGGGACGAGGGTGAGCGAGGTGACAAGCATGACGCCGACGGCGATCGCGAGCGCCGGGCCGAGCGAGCCGAAGAAGCCCAGGGAGGCGAGGAGCAGCACGAGGAACGCGACGATTACCGCTCCGGCGGCCGAGGTGATGACCTCGCCGACCCGCTGGACGGTGACGATCATCGCGGTGCGCTTGTCGTCGCCGGCGCGCAGCCGTTCCCGGTAGCGAAAGAGCAGAAACAGGATGTAGTCGGTGCCGATGCCGAACAGCACGATCAGCAGGATCGTTTGCAGGTCCTGGCTGACACTGAGGTCGAATGCCTTGCCCGCGGCGGCGACGAGACCCGTCGTGATGCTCAGGACGACACCGACGACCACAACGGGCAGCAGCGCGGCGATGGGACTGCGGAAGATGATCAGGATCAGTCCGATGATCAGGATGATCGTCGCGATGCCGACCACGGCGAAGGCGTTGTTGAAGGTGTCCTCGTTGTCGACGAAGCTCGCCACGTCACCGGCCACGCCCGCGGTCAGTCCACTGTTCGCAAGCTCCGGGCCGATGTCCGCCCGCAGATCGCGGACGGCGTCGAGCAGCGTCGGGTCGTCGGGGGTGGGGGCGTCCAGCCCGACGTTGACGATCTGCACCGACTTGTCCGGCGCCACAGCTTGCGGACCGGTCAGGTAGCCAGACGTGTGCGGGATGTTCTTGGCCTTCAGCGCCTGGGCGAGCTGGCCCACCCTCGCCTCATCCGCCGGCGTGAGTTTCTGACCGTCGGCGCGCTTGACCACGATGACCGCTGTCGCGGTGGCCTGCTGCGGAAACGCCTTCTGCCCCAGCTCGGTCGCCTGCACGGACTCGTACGAGCGGGGCAGGAAGCTTTCCTGATCCGCTGAGGTGATGTCACTCAGCGATGGTGTGGTCGCGATGATGGCCGCCGCCGCCAGCACCCACCCGGCGATCACCCACCACGCTCTGCCCACAACGAATCTGCCCAGCCGCTCGAACATGGTTCCCCCCGTGCGTTCGACACCACAGTCGTCTGGGCCTGGAACGCCCAGGGCGCGCACCCCATCACTCTTGTGGGTGGTCTCCGCTACCCGCTGTGCAGACTACAGTCGCCCGCCACTCCTTTTCGGATGCTTGGCCGTCAGGGGCTGCGGGAGTTTCCGGGCGCGCTCATCGTTGCAGCGTCGCGGTCGCGTAGCCGTCCGGGTAGAACTCGTAGAAGTCGCGGAACCGGACCGTGAAGATGGTGGTGCCGCGCGGCAGCGAGTAGGTGAGGGTGTATCTGCCGCTGGCGTCCAGCTTGCCGCGCCAGAACTCCCGCTCGGCCCCGCCGTTGGTCGACGCGGTGATCCACCAGTAGTTGTCGGCACCGATGGGCGAGCTCCAGGTCACGGTGAGCTGCGCGGTCTGCTTGCTGCCGCTGCCGAGCTGGGCGGTGACGGCCAGGTCGGTGACCGGCGGCGTCGGCGGGTGCGCCGGCCCGAAGGAGTGCAGCAGCTGAGTCTCCTGGTAGGGATCGGACGAGGTGACCGCCCAGGCCCGGCTGCCGTCCCGGTTCACCAGCAGCGTGCCCGCCCAGAGGCTGTCGTCGCTGCGGAAGTCGACGGCGTACGTCGGGACCGTGCTGCCCTTGGCGTAGAGGTAGACATCGGCGGTACCGGAGGCGGTCAAGGCGCGGCCGATGGCGACGGTCGAGCCGTCCCCGGACCAGGCGGCGTCCTGCGGATAGACGCCGCTCGGATAGACGTTGGCGTCGGCGAGATCCGGCAGCCGGTACGAGTGGTGCTCGTACGGGCTGCCCACCGTCTCCACCACTTCGGTGCCGTCCGGGCTCACGGCGTAGTCGATGAGGTTGCTACCGGTGTAATCCCGCTGGGCGACGATCGTCGGGCTGTCACCGGAGACATCGATGACGTACGTGGTGACGGGCGAGTACCCGGTGTCCCCGGCGACGAGAAGACCGGGCGCGCCGGGGCTGGCGTCGATGATCGGGTGGTAGTTGGGACCCGCGGTGTAGACCACCGGCGGGGTTTCGGGCGCGGACCAGACCAGCAGACCGCCGGAGCCGATACCGGCGTCGATGAACCCGCCGACGACCTTCTCGCCGGTCGGTTCGACCGTGTACAGGTGGGCGCCGACGGGTGCGGGATAGCTGGCGACGATGGTGAGCGTGGCGGCATCCAACGCGATGATCCGGTTGAAGCCCTGGGCCGCGTACAGGATTCGTCCGTCGGCACTGAGGACGAGGTCGGAAATGTCAGCGACGTCGGTGACCCGGGACAGCAGGCGGCCGTCGAGGTCGGTCACCACCAGCGGCAGTGCGCCACCAACCCCCTGTGCGAGGTATAGGCGGCCGCGCGCCTCGTCGAGCTCGATCGCCCGCAGGTCGTCCACCGGCAGCTGGACGCCGACGCTCTTCAGCACGGCCGGCTCGGCGGCGGCCGGGGTAGCTCTCAACAGCTCCCCAGCGCTGAGCCCGATCGCCGCGAACACCCCGGACGCCAGCAGTTGGCGACGCCGCATGACACCTCCCCGTGTCGGCCAGTCGCATGCTGACGGCCAGGCGAGAGCTTAGTACCGGGCTCCCTGCTGGCGCTGTCCCTCAGCGCCCGGCCGGCTTCATCGCAGGGAAGTTGCAGCCGCTTATCGGCCGCGACGTAGGAATAGGCATTGGTTCCGTCCATAGTGGCTACGACGTGAACGTGCGCGCCCTCCGCGTCACCGCCGCCGTCGGTCCCGCCGCGCTGGCGAGCCTGCACGTCGCCGCTCCCGCCCGAGCCGACGACACCTCGACGCTGACCACCCCCGGCTCAAGCAAGCTCGGACAGGAAGGCACCGACCTCGGCGGCGAACTGCGCCTCGGCATCGTGGTGCACCACGTGACCTGCTGGCAGCTCGGCAAGTCGGGCCTGGCCGGGGCGACGGGCGACCATCTCGCGGGCGTGGGCGGCCGTCAGTTCATCGCTACGCGTGCCGCGGATCAACAGGGTGGGGCAGGTCACCGCCATCCAGTCCGCCCAGTGGTCACCGTTGAGCGCTTTCTGGGACGCCACCGTGTCATCGATGTCGAAGGAGAAGCCCCAGCCGTCCGTCGACTGGCGGACGGAACATTCCAGGTAGGGAGCCGCCGTACCCAGGACCGAGGCCAGCGCCTCGCGGGATGACGCCCGGCGAGGAAGGGTGGTGGTGAACGACCAGTCGCAGTCCACGACTGCTCCGATGTCCTCGACGACCAGGGCGGTGACCCGGTCCGCGTGCCGGCTGGCGTACTGGTAGGCGTTCACTCCGCCGAGTGAGTGACCCAGCACCACGGCGGGACCGATCTTCAGATGTCGGTGGAGCGCGGCGACGTCGGCGACGTAGTCCTCCCGCTCGTAGCTCTCGGCACGATCGGACTCTCCATGCCCACGCTGATCGAGCGTGATCACCCGCCATCGCGGTGCCAACGCCTCCGCCAGCGGCGCGAAAGCCGACGCTTCGTTGTAGTGCCCGTGCAAAGCCAGCAGGGGAGCACCCGAGCCACCGAAGTCCAGATACGAAAGCCTCCGACCGCCGACCGTGAAGAACTCCCGCATGACCTGGAATCCTAGATCAACGACCGCCGGCCGCCGTACGCGAAGACGTCTGCCGCCGTTCGCGATAGGCGCCGGCAGTCAGGCTGCGTCCGCGTTCGGAGTGAACCTGACGTCCAGTCGCCGATCCAAGGCTCTGGCTAGCCGCTCCAGGACCGGCAGGGTCGGCACGGTCCCGCCTGCCTCGAAGCGGGCAATTGCGGACTGAGTCATGCCGGCGACGCGGGCCAACTGGCTCTGACTCCAGCCGTGCCCTTCCCGCAGGTGGCGCACCTCCTGCCCAAGCTCGAAGGCGATCCGGGTGGCCTCGTACGTCTCGGCCGCCCCGGGCTCCGCCATCCGGCGCTCACGCAGGTCGTTCCAGTCCAGGCGATCACTCATCGCTCTGCCCCCTCGTTCACGATGTGCTGCTCTGCCAGGCACCGCTCGAACGCGCGTCGAGCCCGTTCGACCTCCGGGTCTTCCCGCATCCGCGATTTGCGGAACACCGCTCGAGCGAAGTCTGCGGTTGACAGTTCCTCCAGCCAGTCTCGGACCTCTGGTTCCAGCTCCACGCTACCCCAACCCATAGCATTGATGCTATGGGTTGCTCAGTAGTCGGTGAGCGTCAACTGGACGCGTGTCGTCAATCGGCTTGGCGTCGACCCACCGCCGAGAGCGCCGGGCGCCGTGTTGGTCAGGCGCTGTCGACGGGCCTCGCCGCGTGCCTCGACACTGGCGTGACATGTCGCCGACCACGGGCGCGGCGATCAACGAGGGCTCCGCTTCCCGTCGCATGACGCGGCTCATCTGTCGTCAGAGCGCGGTGACCTGAATCGGCGATATACCTGTGAGTCGAAGACACGGCCCACAGGTATATCGCTCACCACGACAAAGCGCTCGGGCGCGGCGTTCACGCCCTCCGGCTGGTCATGGACTTGTGCAGGTCGGCGATGCGGCGGCTGGCGCACCGGAGCCGAGAAAGCCGAAGGTCGTCGTGGCACCGGCGGCCAGCGAGCCGTTGTAGGACACGTTGCGGACCGTCGCGGTCGAGCCGCTGGTGCTCAGGGTGCCGTTCCAGACCTGGGTGATGCTCTGGCCGCTGTTCAGCGTCCACCTGACGGTCCACCCGTTGATGGCGGCGGTGCCGGCGGTCACCGTCACCTCGCCCTGGAAGCCGCCGGACCACGAGTTGGTGGTGCGGTAGGCCGCCGTGCAGGCGACGCCAGTGGGCGGCGGGGTGGTCGGCGGTGGCGTCGTGGGTGGCGGGGTGGTGGGCGGTGGGGTCGTGGGTGGTGGTGTGGTCGTGGGCGGGGTCGTCGGGACATCCGACGGCACCAGGGGGCAGGTGGCGCTGTACCGCGAGACGCCGCTGCTGTTCGACAGTGGGCAGAGGAACTGGGTGTAGCGGGTGTCGTTGTCCAGGAAGATCTTGAGCCAGGGGATCAACAGTCGCATCTCGGTGGGGTTCGACCTGGTGAACGAGAGGTGGTCGTTGCCGGCCAACTCCGCCCAGGCGTGTTCCACGTCGGCCGGCAGCGTGTTGTAGATGCCCTGCACGTAGGAGGGCGTGACGGTGCCGTCGTTCTGCCCGGACAGGAGCAGGGTGGGGACCCGGGTGGTGGACATGTTCAGGTTGTTGCCGGGCGTGCCGGGTGCGAGGCCGACGGCCGCCTTCAGGGTCGGCCGCCGGAGGGCGGCGAGGAGGGTTCCGGCCCCGCCCGCCGAGTGGCCCATGACGCTCAGCCGGTTGGGATCGACCCGGTCGCGGATCGGGCTGGTTCGGGTGAGGTAGTCAAGTGCGGCGAGCAGTTGGGTAGCGCGGGCGTCGGCGCCGTCGGTACGGCTGTTGGTCTCGATGCCGATCACCACGAACCCGAAGGATGCCAGCCAGGGCCCCATCCAGGCTTCCTCGTTGGCGAACAGGGCGGAGTAGCCGGGAACGATCGCTACCGCACCCCAGGTGCCCTGGCTGGTGTCGGTCGGGTAGTAGACGTACCCGCCGTTGAAGCCGTTGCCGGCGGGCACCGTCGCCTGCGCCGTGGCGAACGGTCCGCGGGTGGCGGCGACGCTGGCCGGGGTCGGGTCCGGACCCCGTTGGTACGGGCTGTCCGCGACGGCGGCGTCCCGTGTCGTCGTCGCCAGGGCCAGGCCGAGGACCGCCGCGAGCGCGGCCGTCAGCCATCTGGCGGTGCTTGGCCGTTTCACCGGCGACTCCACTGCTGGTTGGTCTGGCCGGTGCAGGTCCAGAGGACGAGCTTCGTGCCGTTGGCGGTGCCCTGGTTGTACGGGTCCAGGCAGAGGCCGGACTGCACTCCGGTGATGGTGCCGTTCGCGTTGACGTTCCACTGCTGGTTCGTCCCGCCGTGGCAGTCGTAGATGGTGACCTGGGTGCCCGGGGCGGTGCTGTTGCCGGCGGCGTCGAGGCACTTGTTGCCGTAGACGGTGAGCGCCTTGCTTGCCGTGTAGGTCCACTGCTGGTTCGTGCCGCCGTGGCAGTCCCACAACTGCACCTGGGTGCTGTTGGTGGTGGAGTAGCCGGGGACGTCGACGCACCTGCCGGACCGGGTGCCGACGATCGTGGCGGTGGTCTGTCCACCGCCGCTGCCCGGGTTGCCGATGCTGCCGGGCACCGACTGCAACGCGCTGTACCAGCGGGCGGCCATCTTGTCGTAGCCGCCGGCAGTGGGGTGGACGCCGTCGATCAGGTCGGCGGTGCTGAGCGCGCTGTGCATGTCGACAAGGTGCACCCGCTTACCGGCGTTGACCTTGCTCTGGACGATGCCGGGGATCGCCGCGTTGAAGGTGCGGGCCGCCGCGTCCTGGCCGCTGTTGGAGATCGGAATGATCTGCGCCACGAACACCTCGGCGGTGGGCGCGGTGTTGGTGATCTTGTCGATGAGCGTGGAGAGCCGGTTCGGGGCGGTGCTGACGTTGTAGTTCTGCAGGATGTCGTTGGTGCCGATGTGCAGCAGGACGGTCTGCGGCCGTTGGGTGTTGAGCCAGCCGACGATGTTCGCGTCGATCTGGTCGATGCGCCAGCCGGGATGCCCCTGGTGGTCGTGGTCGCCCAGGCTGGCCGGCCCGTTGAACTGCGAGCCGACGAAGTCCACCGTGTACCGGTTGGTGGCCAGGCGCTGCCAGAGTCCGATGCGGTAGCCGCCCGGCACCTGGGTGCCCTCGGTGATGGAGTCGCCGAGCGGCATCACCCGTACCCCACCGTTGGACTCCGCGTTGGCCGGGCCGGTGGGTGTCACCACTCCGGCGACCACGACACCGAGCGCGGCGAGCGTCGCGAGCCATCGTGCCCTTGTTCGCATAGCTTCTCCCTGGTTCGGTCGAGCTGGCCCAGGGCATGGCCGGCCGGTGGGGCCACCAGGGGCAGCCGGCGGGCGCCGATCGTCACATCGGCATGGCGTTACTGCCTCAGCACTGGGACGAGTGTGAGCGCTAACAGAGAAGAGTGTAGATTCCTCGGATTGATCTGGTCTACCGGCAACTCTGCCGGAGTCGTCTGCCGCACCCCCGACTGATCGGGCGTTAGGTTACGAGGATGGAGCAGCGGATAAGTCTGATCACCCTCGGCGTCTCGGACCTGGCGCGGGCCAAGGCCTTCTACGCGCACCTCGGCTGGCAGGGCCAGGAGGTCGAGGACACCGTCTTCCTCCAGGCCGGCGGCCTGGCCCTGGTGCTGTGGAGCCGGGACAAGCTGGCCGCCGACGCGGGCGTCCCCAACCCGGACACCGGGGGCTTCGGCGGCATGACCCTGGCCCAGAACGTCCGCTCACGGGCGGAGGTCGACGAGGTGATGGCCACCGCGGGCAAGGCAGGCGCCGAGGTGACCCAACCGGCGCGGGAGACGTTCTACGGCGGCTACGCCGGCTACTTCGCCGACCCGGACGGTCACGTCTGGGAGATCGCCTGGAACCCCGGCTTCACCCTCGGCCCGGACGGCTCCCTCACCCTCCCCGACTTCAACGCCACAACCTAACCCGAGCCCAACCACGTCCACGACGGTCAGTCCTCGTCGATCATGGAGTCATGGCGTCCGATGCAGGGCGATACGAGCACTTTGCCACCCACCACAACTCCATGATCCACGAGGCGGCGGGTTAGGGCGACGGCGTTGCCGGGTTGGGCGTGGTTGTCGCGGCTTGCGCGGTGGGCGTGGGCGGGGACACGACGGGCCCGGCGGCCGTGGCCGGGTCGGTTGGTGCCGGCGTGGGCGTCGGTGTCACGCTGACGGACGGGCCGGGAGCCACGGAGGGCACCGGCACACTGAGGGGCACCGGCACGCTGAGGGGCACCGACACGGTGGACGGCACCGGGGCGGAGGTCGGGAGCGGGACAGCCACCGCGACGGCCGGTGCGGCGGGGCGCACCGGACCGGCCTTCGGCGGCCGGGCCGGTTCGGCCGGACGGGTCGGCATGGCCAGGTTCGGCGGTGCCAGGATGGCGGGTGCCCGCAGCGGGCCGATCACGGCGGAGTTCCGCACGGGCACGATGGTCGCCGCCTCCGCCCGTCGCAGGGGGCCGGCCTGCGGTGGTCCCACCGCGCCGGGGCCGAGCATCGCGAACACCACTGTCGCGACGGCGGCGACGGCGAGGGCCCGGCGGTCGGGGCGTACTGCCGACAGCGGCGCGTCGGCCGGCGCGACCGTCGGCAGCGGCTCCGGCGGGGTGGCCCGGTGCGCGGCCAGCAGGGCGTCGACCTGCCCGGTGACGGCGGCGCGATCCTCGGTGGCGGCCAGGGTGAGGTAGAACCGGAAGTTCACTGCGGCACTGGCCGGCACCAGCAGACCCGCGAGTCGACAGTTGTCGTGCAGCAGGGTGACCGGCACGTCGGGGTGGTGGGCCATGCCGAGCAGGTCCGCGTACCGCCACTCGCGTCGGCGCCCACCGCCGGCGAAGGCCACGCGGTGGCTGGTCACGACGGCCATGCCGGTGCCGACTGCCCGCAGGCCCGCCGGCAGCACCTCGTCGGCAGTGTCGGCGAGGTCGCACGGACCCGGGGTGGGCAGGCCGGGAACGTGCCGCGCCTCGGCCTCGACAAGCGTGGCGACGGGGAGGACGCGGAAGACGAGTTCGTCGTCGTAGAGGTCCACCGGTAGGCCGGTGCGGGGCTGCGTACACCCGAGGAAGCTCGCCGCTTCGATGCGGAGCCGGACCAGGTGGTCGTCGCGGTGCAGCCAGGCGTCGGTGGCGTCGCGGTAGGCGCGCTGCCGGCGCTCGTTCTCGCGCTCGGCCCAGGCGATCCGCCAGGGGGCGCAGGCCACATAGGTCACGGTCACACGCGGTACAACCGCTCACGTACGTGACAGGCAACGCTCGCGGGATCGATGCATCCCTTTGCACCCGAAAGGAGAGAATTGACAGGCCGCACGGCGGCTGCTCCGGCGAGGACACCGGAGCAGCCGCCGTGCAGAACAGCGACTACCGGCGCAGCGAGCTGAAGAACTGCCTCATCTCGGCGGCCAACAGGTCCGGCTCCTCCAGTGGCATGAAGTGCCCGCCCCGGCCGGGTTCACTCCAGTGCCGGATGTCGGTGCAGGCCCGCTCGGCGATCGAGCGAGGGAAGTTGGTCTGCGCGGGTTCGGTGCTCACCGTGAACGCGGCGGGCACGGTGATCATCGGGCGTGCCGTGTTGTGGTCGAAGTCGGCGTACTGCCGGAACGACGAGCCGATCGAGTCGGTCACCCAGTAGAGCGTGATGACAGTGAGCAGGGTGTCCCGATCGATGCTGTTCCCCAGGTCACCGTGGTTGTCACTCCAGTCGCGGTACTTGTCGACAAGCCAGGCGGCCAACCCGGCGGGCGAGTCGGCGAGCGCCGCCGCGAGGGTGTCCGGGCGGGTGCCCATGATGGCGCTGTAACCGCCGTCGGTCTCGTCGTACGCGGCCTCGGCGTCCAGGTACAGCTGCTCGGCCGCCGACAGTGGACGGTCGTCGAAGTTCGCCGGAAACGGTGGATGGATCATGTGGATACCGGCCACCTGCTCCGGGTAGAGGGCACCGAGCCAGCCGGTGACCACACCACCGACGTCGCCGCCGAAGGCCCCGTAACGCTCGTAGCCGAGCACGTCGGTCATCAGTTCGTGCAGCGTCCGAGCCAGCAGAGCCCGGGTCACCGGCTCGTCCGGGACCTCCGAGAAGCCGAAGCCCGGCAGCGAGGGCACCACCACGTCGAACGCGCCGCCGGGCCGGTCGGGGTCGGTCAGCCGGTCGACAAGCGGCAGCATCTCGACGAAGCTGCTGGGCCAGCCGTGGCTCAGCAGCAACGGCAACGGCGTGGGCGTACCGGCCGGGCGCGCCGCCCGGACGTGCAGGTAGTGCAGCTTCCGGCCGCCGACGAGGGCCAGGTGCTGGGGGTACGCGTTCAGCTCGGCTTCACGCGCACGCCAGTCGAAGCCGTCCTGCCAGTAGGACACCAGGTCCCGCAGATAGTCGGGGTCGACGCCACCCTGCCACGGCTGGTGGCCACTGCGGTCGGTGAAACGGGTACGGGCCAGTCGGGCCCGCAGGTCGTCGAGGACCGCATCGGATACGTCGATGCGGAATGGGGAGTTGGACATTGGTCCTCCGAAACAGGAGGGCGCTCCCCGACGCGACAGGTCAGCTGAGGGGGACGGCCGAGAGGAGCGCCCAGGAATGACGATTGGTGATCACCGGGCTCACCTCCTCTCGTGGCTGACGAAGATCACTCTACCCTCCCGGGGGTCGGGCCTGCGCGTCCGGACCGCAGGCCCAGGATCGCGCCGCCGCCCGGGTGACCCGGGCGGCGGCGCGACGAGGGTCAGCCCGGCGGGCCGGCCTCGGGAGCCTCGTAGACCCGGCGGATGTCCACCTCCACGTCACCGAACGTCTCGGTGAAGACATCGACGAACCGTCGGCCCCACTCCACCGCCTCCTCGTGGGAGCGCACGTCCACAAGCGCGAACCCGGCGATCAGTTCCTTGGTCTCGGTGAACGGCCCGTCGGTGACCGTGGTTGTGCCGCCGCTGACGGTGATCCGGGTGGCGTCCGTGACGGTCGGGCAGAGCCCTTCGGCGGCGACCAGGATCCCGGCCTGCGCGACCTCCTTCATGAAACCTTCCATCCGCGCCACGAACTCCGGGCTCGGGTTGAACACTCCCGGCAGGTTCTCGTCGAGCTTGTGCATCATCATGTAGCGCATCGGTGCGGTCCTCTCTCGTGATCGTTGGGTGCGGGTCAGCGGACGAACTGTCGCGTGCAGAGCGCGGTGAGCCAGCCGAAGTTGACCACACAGGCGAGCGCCATCCGGACGCTCAGGCTGCCCTGGTCGGGCCAGGCCAGGATCGCGACGACGGCCAGGGCACTGCCCAGCGAGAAGGCGCCCCAACCATGCTGCCCGGCCCGCCACCAGGTGCGGGCGAAGACCAGGCAGGCGATGGTAAGCGAACCGAAGGCCAGTCCCGCGCCGACGCCGTGACCGATGGCGTGCCAGCTCAGCGTGTCGGGCGCGCCCTGCGGCGCACCGGTCGGCCAGCCCATGCTCGGGTCGGAGACCAGCACCCCGCCGATGATCAGACCGAGGCCGTGCACGGCGATCAAGGCCGGCCCCCACGTGCCACCCGGCTCACCCCGCAGCGTCCGACGCAGCCCGACCGCGCCGGCCAGGGCCAGCAGCCCGGTCAGTACGAAGTTGGCGATCTGGATCCACCCGAGGTCGCCCAGGGCCAGCAGGCTGAGCGGCTGCCGGCTGAGGTCGAATCCGTCGCGGGTGAGCACCTGGGCGGCGGCCACCACCAGGAACAGCGGGCCGGCGGCGGCTCCGCCGGCCAACAGCACCCTGGTCGTACGCCGGAAGTCGTCGCCCGCCACCGCGGACCCCGCGCTCGTCATGTTCGCCGTCGTCGTCATGTCGCTCTCCTTGTCTCTGCCAGCCGGGCGCTGGTCCCGCGGGCCGGTGCGAGCCGGCTTTCGCTGACGCGTCGAGCGGCCGGGGCGGGATACGACATGGCAGTCCAAGAATTTTTCAGCGGCTTGGTGGGCTCCCACTGGCGCAGTCGGCCGCACGGGCGCGCAGCAGTGCGCGCTCGCGTTCGTTGCCTGTCAGTTCGGCGGCCCGTTCGAACTCGGCGCGTGCCTCGTCGTGGCGGCCCAGCTTGGCCAGCAGGTCACCGAGCACGCTGGGCAGCAGGTGGTAGCCGGCCAGCGCCGGCTCGTCGGCGAGCGCTCGGGCCAGTTCCAGACCGGCGGCCGGGCCGTGCGCGAAGGAGACCGCGACGGCCCGGTTCAGCTCCACGACCGGCGAGGGTACGACCCGGGCCAACTCCGCGTAGCCGGCGGCGATGCGCGCCCAGTCGGTCTCCTGCGGGTTGAGCGCCCGCGCATGGCAGGCCGCGATCTCCGCCTGGAGGGTGTACGGGCCGGGCGGGTCGCCCGCCGCTCTCGCCCGGCCCAGTGCGGTGAGGCCGCGGCGGATCAGCAGGCGGTCCCAGCGCCCCCGGTCCTGGTCGAGTAGCAGAATCGGCTCACCGTCGGCGTCGACCCGGGCGGCGGTACGCGACGCCTGGATCTCCAGCAGCGCGGCCAGTCCGTGCACCTCCGGCTCCTCGGGCATCAACTCCTGCAGGAGGCGGGCCAACCGCAGCGCGTCCGCGCAGAGCGCCGGACGCATCCAGTCGTCGCCGGCCGTCGCGGAGTAGCCCTCGTTGAAGATCAGGTAGATGACCTCCAGCACGGAGGCGAGCCGTTCGCCGCGCTCGGCCACGCCGGGCACCTCGAACGGCACCTTCGCCTCGGCGAGCGTCTTCTTGGCCCGGGTGATGCGCTGCGCGACGGTGGTCTCCGACACCAGGAACGCCCGAGCGATCTCCTCGGTCTTCAGCCCGCCCAGCACTCGCAGGGTCAGTGCCGCGCGCGACTGCGGCGAGAGCAGCGGATGACAGGCGGTGAACACCAGCCGCAGCAGGTCGTCGTCGATGCGTTCCTCGAACGCCGCATCGAAGTCGGGGGTGAACTGCTCCTCGTCGAGGTCGCGCCCGAGGTCGGCCACCCGGCGTTCGAGCAGGCTCCGCCGACGCAGCGCGTCGATCGCCCGCCGTTTGCCGACGGTGGTCAGCCACGCGCCCGGGTTGGTCGGTACGCCGTCCCGCGGCCACTGCTCCAGCGCGGCGACCAGGGCATCCTGGGCCAACTCCTCGGCCCAACCGACGTCGCGTACCAGCCCGGCCAGGGCGGCGACGACCCGCCCGGATTCGATACGCCACACCGCCTCCACCGTGCGGTGGACCTGCTCGACCCCCATGACCGCCCATCAGAGCAGGGCGACACGCGCTCCACAAGGACCGTGTGCGGTGGACCGTTCAGCCGGCGCGGCGCGGGTGGTTCACCGACCTGGGCGGCGCGTTCTCGGCGGGGAACCTCGACCGGGTACGCGGTGGGTACGCCGCGCAGTGCTCGGCCCACTGCTGGGCGGCGGCGGCGAGGGCGTCCGCCGAGACGGTGAGGATCAACCGGTAGATCGCGCCGGACGGGCGGCGCAGCCACGGCGGCAACGACTCGGCGGAGAACTCCACGATCAACTCCAGCCGGCGGCGGCGGAGTACCCGGGAGCGGAGGGCCAGGTTGGGTTCGGTGAAAGTGACGATCGCCGGTGACGCGTTCGATCCGAGCGCCGAGGCGGCCTGTCCGTGCAGCCAGCCGCCGAGCGCGCGGGCTTCCTCGACCATCAGGCTCGGATAGTGGTGCGACCAGGTCTGACCGTCGGCGGTGCGGGCGTCCACCTCGATCAGCAGCCAGTCGCGCCAGCCGGGCGCGGCCCGGTCGGGGTCGTCGGGCGGGTCGATGCCAGGCTGGTAGCCCACGGGGCGTATCCGCACCCGCGCGCCGTCGTCAGACCGGATCTCCACTCGACAATTGTGGCCGAGCGAAGCGGACTCCAACTACCAAATCGGTCACTTGGTGATGGTTCGTCGTACGCCATGGTGCGCGGCGCAGGCCTTGGCGCTGCCGCCGGCCAGGCTTACCGAACCGTCGCGGCACTGCACCAGGTAACCCCGTCCGGCCCAGAACTGCGGCACGCAGTCGAACCAGTCGCAGACCTCGGCGGCGGGCCGACGAATGCGGGTGCCGCCGCAGAAGCCGTACCCCAGGGGGTTCTCCGGGGCCCCGCAGCGTGGGTCGCCGGTCGTGCTGGGCGTCGGGCGCGGCGATGTCGTCGGCTTCGGCTTTGGCGGTGCCGTGGCGCGGGTGTGCGCCGGGGGCGCCGGGCGGATCAGCACGGGCTCTGCGCTGGGGGTGGCGGCGGCGGCGATCTCCGGGCCACCGGTCGGGTCGGACGGGTCCGACTCGACGAGCGCCGCCGGCACCAGCAACGCCAGCGCGGCAGCCACCGCGATGCTCCGGCGACCACCGGGCACCAGCGACGTGAGCCGGGCCTGCCCCGGGGTGGCCGCGGCCTGCCGGAACGGCTTGAGCTGGGCGTGCTCGGCGATCAGTTCGTCGAGTTGGGCGAGCACCGCGGCGCGCTGCTCGATCGCGTCGGCGAAAGCCAGGGTCAGCTTGAACCGGAAGTCCGGCGCCGCGTCGGTGGGCAGCAGCAACCCGGCGGTCGACCGCCGGTCCAGCACCTGGATCAGCGTCACCGGTGCCACGGGGTCGTGGGCCAGGCCGGTCAGCCGGCCGTACGCCCAGTCGCGCCGGCCGCGTCCGCCGAGCAGCACCAGGCGGCGGCTGGTGATCACGGCCAGGCCCGCGTCGGTGACGCGTACGCCGTCCGGGCGGCGCGGGCGCAGCGGACCGGCCGGCACGTCGACAGTGAGATCCGGGGCGGGCAGCACCGGGGTGTGCCGTACCTCGACCAGTTGCGCGGCCGGCAGCGCCCAGAACACCACCTCGTCGGCGGCCAACTCCAGGGGGAGGCCGTCCCCGGCCGTGGCGGAGCCCTGGAAGTCGGCGGCGAGAGCGCGCAGTCGCCGCAACTCGTCGTCACGTCGCCGCCAGGCCGTCTCGGCGCCCCGGTACGTGCTGACCCGCCGCACGTTCTGCCGGTGTGCCCAGCGGTAGCGCCAGGTGGAACCCGTCGAATCAGTCTTTGCCACGCCGACTCCTTCGCCGCGTAGGCCACCAAATCTGGGTGTCTGCTCGGTTAAACAGACGGCCCGTGGCACCCGGACACGCCAATCTCGGCAAAATGTCCGATCAGCGGACCAAATCGGACGATAGGCCGATACTGCCGCGTCGACGGTTCTCCTGGGCGCGTGTCGTACGGGGCGGTTCGCTGCCTCGGTAACGTCAGCCGCAGCTGGCTGGCGTTGCCGCCGTACCGCCGTCCGAAGGGGTTGAGCGTCATGCCGCAGGACACCCGGCCCGGCGTGGTCATCGGCGTCGACATCGGCACCACGAGCACCAAGGCCGTCGCGTACGACACCGACGGGCGGCAGCTCGGCAGCCACTCGGCCGGCTACCCACTGAACGACCCACAGCCCGGCTACGCCGAGCAGGACCCGCAGCTCATCCTCGACACGGTCCTCAAGTCGGTGAGCGTGGTCGTGGCCGAGCTGGTCCAGCCGGTGGCCGGCCTGTCGTTCAGCTCCGCGATGCACAGCCTGATCGGGCTCGACCCCGACGGCAACCCGCTCACCCCATCGGTGACCTGGGCCGACACCCGCGCCACCCAGCAGGCCGAACGGCTGCGGGCGGTCCCGTCCGGGCTGGCTCTGCACCGGCGTACCGGCACGCCGATGCATCCGATGTCGCCACTGCCCAAGCTGCTCTGGTTCGCCGAGCAGGAGCCGAAACTGTTCGAGCGGGTCGCGCACTGGGTGGGCATCAAGGACTGGGTGCTGCTGCGGCTCTGCGACGCGCTCGTCACCGACCACTCGATCGCCTCGGCCACCGGCCTGCTGGACATCCACCGACTGGAATGGGACAGCGAGGCGCTCACCATCGCCGGCCTCACCGAGGAGCAGCTGCCCCAACTGGTCGCCACCACCGCCGTACTGCCCGGGCTCACCCCGCAGGCGGCGGCCGCCACCGGCCTGCCGGAGCGCACCCCGGTGGTGGTCGGTGCCGGCGACGGGCCCCTCGCCAACCTGGGCCTGGGGGCGGTGCACCCCGGCATGGTGGCCTGCTCGATCGGCACCAGCGGCGCGATGCGGGTGATGGTGGAGCGGCCCGGTGTGGACCCGTTCGGCGGGGTGTTCTGCTACGCGCTCACCGAACACCGCTGGACGGTCGGCGGTGCGATAAACAACGGTGGCATCGTCCTCAAGTGGGCCGGTGAGGCGCTCGCCCCGGACCTCGGCGAGCACTCCGAAGAGGACCTGGTCGCCCTGGCGGACCGCGCGCCGGCCGGCTCGGGCGGGCTCATCATGCTGCCGTACCTGCACAGCGAACGGGCACCGCACTGGAGCGCGCTACCGCGCGGCGCGTACGTGGGGTTGACCCACAGCCACCGCCGCGAGCACCTGGTCCGGGCCGCGCTGGAGGGGGTCTGCCAACAGCTCGCGCTGGTGCTCAGCTCGGTACGGGCGGCCGGCAACGAGGTCCGCGAGATCCGCGCCGGTGGCGGCTTCGCCCGCAGCGGCCTGTGGCGACAGATGCTCGCCGACGTGCTCGGCCTGCCGGTGAGTTTCCCGGCCGCCCACGAGGGGTCCAGCTTCGGCGCGGCGCTGCTCGGCATGCAGGCGCTGGGGCTGATCGCCAGCATCGACGTCGCCGCCGACCTCGTCCGGATCGAGGAGACCATCCGACCCGATCCGGCGGCCGCCGCCACGTACGCGGCACTGCTGCCCCTCTTCGCCGAGTTGTACGACGCGCTGACGCCCGCCTTCGCCTCGCTGCGCCGACTGGCCCCGGGCCTACCCGCCGAACCCGAGCCGGCCACCGGACAACCGATCTGACCCGTCGGCCGACCCGCCCCGGGTGCAGCGCCGGTCCCGGGGCCGCCCGGTGATCGATCAGGCTGCCTCGACGCTGGCGATCACGTAGCGCCGCACGTCGGCGTCGAGGATCGCCGTCGTCTGCACGTCGTCCGGCCCGGAACCACGGAACGCCGCCAACTGCTCCGCGGACTCCCAGCGTTCGTAGACGTGGATCCGTCCCGGCTCCAACGGGTCGGCCGCGAGCAGGAAGTCGAGGCAGCCCGCGGCGGCACGGGCCTGCGCGATGATCGGTGCAGAGTCGGCGAGGTAGCCGTCGCGTGCGTCAGGTTCGACGCGCAGGCTGCCGGCGATGATCAACATTGCTGCTCCCTCGGGCTGGGGTTGGCTGATGCGCCTGGTACCGCAGAGGCATATTTGTACCCGTGAGGTGTGACGCCGCCGGGGCCAACACCGCCCGGACGGGTGACACCAGTCCCGGCGACCCCACCCGCCCCCGGCGCTCCATATCGTGCAAACGTGAGAAAAAGCGACAAGAGGCGCTCATCTTCGCTGCTGTTCGCCGCTGCCCGCGTACCCCGTAACTGGCTGGCGGCGGGGGTCGCGCTCGCCGTGCTGGCCACCACCGGACCGGCCACCGCCGACGGCCCCGGGCCCGGCACGGACCCGGCGCGGCGAACCGAGCCGGGGTCGACGGCCGAGCAGGCCGACGGGTCGGGCCATGAGCCCGGCGCGGACCCGGCGCAGCGGACCGAGCCGGGGTCCACTGTCGAGCCGGCCGACGGGGCGGGCCATGAGCCCGGCGTCGAGCCGACGCCGGAGCGGGCACCGACAAGCGAGGTGTCCTGGCTGTCGTTTCCCGGCGGGGTGTTCGCGGTGGACTCACTCGGGCACACAGTGCGCTACCGGGCCTGCGACGGTGACACCGGTCGGGTCGCCGACCCGGGCATGCTTGTCGCCGCCGGGGTCGCCAGCGGCGCGGTCGTCGTCGGGGGCACCGCCTACCGCTACCGGGTGCCGCTGACCGGCCGCAGCGACGGCACGCTTGAGGTGATCCAACGGCACCGCCCGCCGGTCGAGCTGACCGGAGTGGTGGTCACCAGCCCGCAGCCGCCCACCGACCCGGTCGCGGGAGCCCTGCTGTTCCCGCTCAGCGGGCAGCTCGCCCGGGTGGTCGCCGACGCGAGCCACAACCCGGCCGGAGCCACGGTGCGCGACCTGTCCGGCCGGTACGGCGACCAGCAGATCGCCGTCAACGGCGCGCTGCGCCCCAAGGCCGCCAGCGTGATCAAACTGTGGATCCTGGTCGAGCTGCTCCGCCGGGTCGACTGTGGACAGGTGGCGTTCGACGACGGTGTGCTCGTCACTCCGCAGGACGTGGTCGGCGGCACCGGCCAGCTCCAGTTCGAGACGTTTCCGCAGGTGGTCACCCTGCATCGGCTCGCCCAATACCTGATCAAGTACAGCGACAACGTCGCCGCGAACGTGCTGATCACCTACCTCGGCGGGTTCGCCCCGGTCAACGCGCTCATCGACTCGATGAACCAGCGCTCCACCATCCTGGCCCGCCGGATGCTCGACAGCGCGGCGGCGCAACGCGGCGAGGAGAACTACACAAGCCCTGATGACGTGGTGTCCCTGCTCGGCGCGGTATGGGACGGCGAGATCCTCACCCCCGCCTCCCGTGACCTGATGATCGGGTTCATGCGGGAGCAGACCCTCAACACCAAGATCCCGGCGGCGCTGCCACCCGGGGTGCCGGTGGCCCACAAGACCGGTGACCTGCCGGACGCCTCCCACGACGTCGGCTACTACCTGATCCCCGGCACCGAGACCGCCGTGGCGTTCCTCACCGCAGGGCCGATGGCCACCGGCGACGAGACGGTGCGCCGGATGGCCCGTACCGTCTACGACTTCCTGGTCACCCCCACGACCGGCGCGGTCGAGGAGTGACGACGCTCAGGCGCCGGGGATGTTCGCCGGCGGATCCTCACCGACCAGGTCGGCCGCCGGCGACTCGGCCGACACCGGCAACCCGAAGTCCGAGTACGTCAGGTCGAGCTGGGCGGTCTCCGACTGTTCGCTCGCCAACTCGATGCGGTAGCGGACCAGACGGCCCTGCTCGTCGACCTCCGCGGTGAACGGCACCGCCCCGGCCCGGTCACCGAGCACTCCGCCGACCCCGTTGCCCAGCACCGCGCCCCTCTCGCGCAGGTCCAGGGTGCCGGCGTACGCCCGTACCCCGGTCTCCCGGACGACCGTCGCCGTGCTGAGGGTGCCGGCGAGCTTGGTGTTGTCCAGGCCCTGTTGGGCGGGCCGCGAACCGGGAGCGCCGACATGCCACCAGGTCTTGCCGTCCCAGACCGGAACGCGGCGGTCCGGGGCAGTGATCCGCACGTAGACGTCCGGGCCGGTGGTCAACCGTTCGATCTTCACCGCACCGGCGGGCACCTTGAGCGAGGTGGTCTCCAGACCGCGCTTCGCCAACGGATCCCAGAGCACCACGGTGCCGTCGCCGCCCGCCGGCCCGCCGGTGCCCAACGTCAGCTTGTAGGTCTGCCTGTCGACCTTCGCGGCGGCTGCCGTCAGCACCCCGGCCGGGTCGGTCGGGCCCGCCGATGCCGCCGGGCGGCCCGGGTCGGAGTCGTCGCCGGTGGTCATCAGGGCCCATCCCCCGGCGGCGACCGCCACCGCGAAGACGGCACCGGCGACGATCAGCTTCGACTTCTGCACGGTCATCTCCCCGGGGCGGTGGCGGTCCGGCCAGACTAGCCGGACCGCACCGCGCTGGTGTCCCGACGCGAAGCCGGCCGGGTCAGGCGCGGCTTATCGCGTTGGCGTGGATGGCCTCGTTCAGGTACGCGGTCAACCCCGGCGCGATGTTCTCGTAGTACGCGGTGAACCGCTCGTCGGCCAGGTACATGTCAGCCAGACCGGTGTGGATCTCGTACGAGCACTCGTAGAACCAGCGGCTGATCAGCTGCCGGTGCTCCTCGGCCAACTCCATCGCCTCCGGGCTGCCCGCCGGCACACCCGAGGTCAGCACCGCGACGATCCGCCGGCCCCAGTCCTCGTTCTCCGCCTTGTGCCGCAGCCAGTCGTCCTTGGTGTACCGGCCGACCCGCCGGTTCGACTCCCGGTACGCGTCGGTGTCACCCCAGCGCTGCTCGGCCTCGGCCTGGTGGTCCTCCGGATTGACGTCGCCGAAGACCTCGAACCGCTCCTGCGGGGTGAGGTTGATGTTCACCTTGCTCGCCTCCATCGCGAACTCGATCGCCGTGACCATCTCCTGCAACCGCTTCACCCGTCCGGTCAGCAACTCGTGCTGGCGGCGCAGGTGCGCGGCCGGGTCGGCCGCCGGGTCGTCGATGATCGCGGTGATCTGCTCAAGTGGGAAACCCAACTCCCGGTAGAACAGGACGATCTGCAGCCGTTGCAGGTCCGCGTCGTCGTAGCGGCGGTAACCCGCCGAGGTCCGCCCGCTCGGCGAGAGCAAGCCGATCTCGTCGTAGTGGTGCAACGTCCGCACTGTCACGCCAGCGAGCTTCGCCACCTGACCCACCGTGTACGCCATGGTTTCCCTCCCTTCCGGAAACCAGGCTCCCGCCTGCCGTTACGTCAGGGTCAAGCCCGATTCTGGCCCACCATGGCGGGCGCGTCCGGTCGCCCGTACAGATAGCCCTGACCGCGTGGGCAGCCGATCGCGGTGACCGCCTCGTGCTGACGCTCGGTCTCCACCCCCTCGGCGACCACTGTCAGGTCGAACGCGCCGGCCAGCCGGGTGACCATCTCCACCGTGGCGTACGCACGGTCGTCCGACCCCAACCGGGTCACGAACGACCTGTCGATCTTCAACTCGGTCGCCGGGATGCGGTGCAGGTAGCTCAGCGACGAGTAGCCGGTGCCGAAGTCGTCGATGGCGATCTTGATGCCCAGCTCGCGCAACTGGTGCAGCCGCTCAAGCACCGCTTCGGTGCCCTCGATCAGCGCCGACTCGGTCAGCTCCAGGGTCAACGCCCGGGGTGCCAGCCCGACGGCACTCGTGGCAGCCGTGACCGTGGCGATCAGGTCCGGACGGCGCAGGTGCGCCGCGGCGATGTTCACCGCCACTGTCGCGTCCGGCACCCGGTCCCGCCAGGTCGCCGCGGCCCGGCAGGCCTCGTGGATCACCCACCGGTCGATCGGCAGGATCAGTCCGGTCTCCTCGGCCAACGGCAGGAACCTCGCCGGCGGCAGCAGCCCCAGCCGGGGGTGCCGCCACCGCACCAGCGCCTCGGCACTGCGCACCGCGCCGGTGGCCAGGTCGACGATGGGTTGGAACTCCAGCCGCAGTTGATCCTCGTCGACCGCCCGGCGCAGGTCGGCGATCAGCTCGGCACGCGAGACGGCCGACTCGCGCAGCGCCGAGGTGCACGTCCGGTACGCCGACTTCCCCGCCGCCTTGGCCGCGTACATGGCGATGTCGGCGTCGCGCAGCAGATCGGTGTGCGAGGCGTGCTGCGGGCCGAACTCGGCGATGCCGATGCTCGCCGACGGGTGGACCCCGACATCGTCCTCATCGTCGGAGGGGCGCAACGCGTCCAACAGCCGCTCGGCGAGCCGCTCGGGTGAGACCGGTCGGTCGCCGCCGACGAGCACCGCGAACTCGTCCCCACCCAGCCGGGCGATGATGCCGTCGTCGGCCACGACCGCCCGCATCCGGGCCGCCAACCCGGTCAGCAGGGTGTCCCCGGTGGCGTGCCCGAAACGGTCGTTCACCTGCTTGAACCCGTCCAGGTCGAGCAGCAGCACGGCGGTCGGCCGGCCATCTCGCAGGGCCAGCCGCAGCCGCCGGTTGAACAGCAACCGGTTGGGCAGCCCGGTGAGCTGGTCGCCGTACGCGAGGTGGCGCAGCCGGACCACCAGCCGCAGGTTCTCGTTCGCGGCCAACCCCTGCCGCACGGCCAGCGCCGCCAGCAGAACCATCATGGTCACGAAGATCAGGTGCGGGGTCTGCCCGGTGGGTCGACGGGCCAACACCACAGCGACGATCGCGCCACCCACCGGCAGGTACGGCAACGCCACCCGCCACCAGGGCGGCAGCGGCGACTCGGCGGTGTCGTCGGTGCCGTCGCAGTCCGGCGGCGGCGGTTTGCGGGTGGCCAGGACGATCAGCAGGTAGCTCACCGGCCAGCACAGGTCGATCGGGTGACCGGCGGCGTAGTCGGCGCGGGCGACGAGCGAGACGTAGACGACGTCGGCGACCACCCGCAGGGTGAGGCTCGCCGCGAGCAGAGTCATCGGACGCCACATCGGCCGGGCCGGCCCGGACACCGCGACCAGGATGGTGAGCTGCATCAGGTCGAACATCGGGTAGAGCAGCCCCAGCGTGCGCGCCGGGTCGGCCAACTGCGCGGCGGCGACCCCCTGGAAGACCAGCACCCACCCGATCGGCACCAGGGCCAGCGCGACGATCACCCCGTCCAGCATTGTGCGGGCCCGTCCCACCGCGCTCCGGGGCGCGGACGGCGAACTGAGCAGCGCGGCCGTGCCGGTGAGGATGCCGGCGGTGAACACCACCCCGACCACCGGGGTGTGCGGCAGGTCGCCACCGACCAGGCGTTGCACTGTCCAGATGGCCCGGCCCAGCGCGGCGAGCGCCATGGTGACGGCGAGCAGCGTCCAGAACCTGCGCAGCGGGACCGGATGGCGGCGGGCCACGCCGACACACGCGACAGTCGCCCAACCGGCCACCAACAGTGCGCCCACGTCGCTGACCAGCGCGGCCTCGGGTAGTGCGGCGAGGAGCCAGACCGTTTCCAGGAGCACCACCGAACTCACCGCGACCAGCCCGGCACGGCTCAGCCGGGGCGGTGCGACGCCGGTGGCGGTCCCGGATCCCGGCGCCTCGCCAGCTGGCTGCCCGGCGGCGGGCACCCCGGGGACCAGCGGCACCGGGATCGCGTCCCCGAGGGTCGGCGGCCCGCCGGTCGGCCCGGCAGGGGTGGGCTCCCCCGCGGTCTGCTTCACGTCCTGTCGCGACACGGTCGCTCCGGCTCTTCGTCGTACGTGCACCCTCGGCGGACCTGTCCGGCAAACCCCGAAAGCCTAGCCAGCGGCAGGGGTGCCCGCCAGGGTCGGGGCGGTCCGGCCACAACGGGGCGGATCACCTCGGCCGGGCCCGACCGCGCGGGGGTGCACTGTGGCGTACCCACGCGTCGAGCCGTCTCGCCGTACCATCCCCCGGTGATTTCCCTCCGCCGACTGATCGTCGTCGCCCTCCTGCTGGTGTTGGAGGGGATGGTCTTCGCGTTGCTCGTCACCGAGTCCGTGACCGGCGCGCTCGTCGCCGTCGGCTGCACCTGCCTGGCGTTCTGGCTGCACCTCGTCCTGCACGAGGGCGGGCACCTCGTGGTGGCGAAGCTGCTGCGCCTGGAGGTCATCTCGGTGCGCATCGCGCCGTTCAACGGGTGGCGCAACGAGGTGTCGGTCCGGCCGGCACCGTCGACGTCCGCGTTGCCACTGCGGATGGCGTTGTTCTACCTCGGTGGGCCGATGGCGAACCTCTGCACCGCGGCGGTGCTCGGTGCCGCCACGGCGATGACGAGCACTCCGTTGACCCGGGCCGCACTGATCGGCGCGGCGTTCTTCGCGGCGCTGCTCGGGCTGACCAACCTCATTCCTCTGGCCCCGCCCCACAGCGGCCCCCTGGCCTCGCCCCACAGCGACGGCCGCAACCTGCTGCGCTGGCTACGGTCACCGAAGGCCACCACCGCCGCGCTGCTGGCGGCGTACTACCAGGAGGAGATCGCCAGAACCCTGCGGGCGATAAGGGGCGGCGCGACCCACAGCGGTCGTCTCGGCGATCCGGATGGGGGTGACGATCCGCGACTCGCGCTCGCCGCCTTTCACGAGCGTTGGAGCACGGGACACGGGCACTCGGTGGCGGAACTCATGGCCGACGCCGAGCGGCTTGCGGCAATGGCCCGCGCCGACAGCACCGATCCCCGGACCGCCGCGGCGATCGGGCAGGTGCTCAGCGTCCAGTTCGGACTGTGGTACCTGTACGCCGCTGTGGTGCCCGGATCGCCGGTGGCCCACCACGAGGTGCTGGAGATCGCTGAACTGGCCGAGATCGGCTACCGCGTACACCCGCGCAGCCTGTCCGCTCGGGTCGCCATGGGCCTGGCCCACCTGCTCAACCAGCGGCCGGAGCAGGCCCGCTCGCTGCTTCTCGACATCCGGCCCGGTGCCGACCCGCCGGAGCTGTGCAGCGTCGGGTTCCTCCTGCGGGCGATCGCCGAATGCCACCTCGGCAACCACGCCGACGCGGACGTCCAGATCAGGGCGGCCGGTGGCGACTTCCGGCAGCTGACACACCTGGTCGCCGTGATCCGGGCGGCCGATCCGGTGCCGCCCCTGTTCGCGCCGGCACCGATGGCCGGCACCTGACCGGTGCGGGTCGGCCACCGGTATCGGCGACGGAGGTGGTCAGCGCCCGGCCGAGCGGTTCCACGGCGAGCGGGGCAACCCGGTGCCGGCCACCGGACGGCGGGCCCGACGGCGCTTACGCCGGCCCGGGGTGCAGGGTGCGCGCGGGGCGGTGTGCACCGCAGGGCCACAGGACGGCGACGGCCGACGGATCAGCCACGCGAAAAGCCAGGACATCTGCGGCTCAGCCGACCGGGAGGCGCTCGGCGTCGGACCTGGAGATCTCGTACTGCGCCCCGCAGAACGTGCACTGCTGCGCGTACCGGGTGCGGATCGGGATGAGGGGTATGAAGAACAGGCTGAATTTCGTCGAACGGCGGGTGATCACCTGCGCGGCCTGGTTGCCGCAGTGTCGGCAGACCTGCTGCACGACACCGGACCGGTCGACCTTGGTACGCAGACCAAAGATGAAGAACATCGCCCGCCAGTACCCACTCCACAGCGAAAAGTCACCAGATCCGCTCCAAGGATCCGCACGAAAGTGCTCGACCCCCGGAAGCAGTGGCCTCCCGGCGCAGCGAGGTCACCGGATCCGTGGTCGAGCACGATCGTGCGGTCGGGCGGGAATCAGCTGGCGGGCTCCAGGCCGGGGATCTCGGCGGGGAGCCAGATCGGCTGCCAGTTCGACACCTCGTGGAAGCGGCGCAGCTCGAACAGCCCGGCAACCGACCCGCTCCAGGCCCCGTACGGGGGGTTGGCCTCGTCGAAGCCGCTCTGCACGAAGGTCAGCGTGGTCCGGCCGTTGGACTCGGCCAGCTCCCAGTTCGTCACACCGGTCGGTCCCCAGTCGACAGACATCCGGCGACCCGGCTCCAGGTCGACGATCTTGGCCGCGTACCCGGTCTCGAAGCCGCCCATGGCGTACCGGCCGCCGACCCAGGGCTCGATGCCGATCGGGTAGCCGAACCAGGCGCTGGCCTGCTCGGAGTCGGTGAGCGACTCCCACACCTTGTCGGCGGGGGCGGCGATGACCAGCTCACCGCGCAGGTCGGCGGAGGTGAAGTCGGTGCGGGGCAGCAGTGGCTTGCCCTCCAGGCGGGCGGCCAGGTTGGCGATGGACAGCGACCAGTACGTCTGGAGCACGCCCCGGATGCTTGAGCCGCTCATCGCCTCGGCGAAGTCGAAGTGGCTCTGGATCAGCGTCAGCACTGTGCTGTCGGCGCTCTCGGCGGTCAACTGGAACTCGGTGGTGGTCTCCACCCCGTCGAGCAGCCAGCTGAAGCGCAGCGTGTCGTCGTCGGCGTGCAGCAGCCGCTGGTGCGGGGCGTCACCCTCGGGCGTGTAGCGGCCCCAGAACTCGTACCGCTGGGGCAGCTCGACCTCGGCGTGCTCGGCCAGCCAGAGTCGCAGCTCGGCCGGGTCGGTCAGGGCCTTCCGGACGCGCCCGACGGGCGCGGAGAGGCGGGCCTGGATCTTCATCGGCTCACTCATTGTCAGTGCCTTTCGGATAGCAGGCGACGGCCAGCTTGAAGGCGTCTCCTTCGCTGCCGCCGTAGCGGGTGAACAGGTCCTGAAGTGCGGTTTGCAGGTCGTGCAGGAACTGCTGGCGCTGCTCGGCCGGCACTCGGATCTCGCCGGAGACGCCGATCGAGGGCAGCTCGGGCGCCGTCCGGTCCAGGCCGGCGATGTCGGCCTGGACCTCCTCCATCAGATCGAGCAGGTAGCCCAGGCTCAGCTCGTCGCGGGCCCGGCGCAGCCCGATCCGGCCGACGAGCCGGGGGGACAGCCAGTACGACCGGGCGGCCGCCTGGTAGATGCCTTCGGTGATGCCGCGGACCTTGCGCTCGTTTACCAGCTCGACGAGGCCGGCCGCGACGAGCTGCTTGACGTGGTAGTAGACGCGCTGGGGCGTCTGGTCGAGCCGGGCCGCGACCTCGGTGCAGGTGCGCGGTTCGGCGAGTTGCCGCAACACCTCGACGCGCTGCGGCTTGAGCAGGACCTCGGCCTGCTCGATCTGCTCCAGGTACAGGATCTCTCTCATGGCAAAATCAGTTTGTACGTACAAAACTTCTTTGTCAATCGCTTCGCGAGAAGCCGCGCCGACTTTTCTCGACGCGGCTTCAGGCGGCGTTCAGCAGGTGATCAGGGCAACCAGTCCGGTCGCAACGGGTAGCCGTTCACCCCATCCGGGCCGTTGTGCGTGGCCAGCACCTGGTGCAGCTGGATGCCGTTGCGCTCGAACGCCATCCGCGAGCCGGCCATGTAGAGGCCCCACACCCGGGCGGTCCCCGCACCCACCTCGGAGACGCAGAAGTCCCAGTGCTCCACCAGGTTGCGGCACCAGGCGGCAAGCGTCAGCGCGTAGTGCTGGCGCAGATTCTCCTCATGGTGCACCTCCAACCCGGCGTCGTGCACCTCGCTGATCAGTCGACCCGGACCGGCCAACTCCCCGTCCGGGAAGACGTACCTGTCGATGAACGCGCCGGAGCGGTGCGGCGCCCGATTGTCCGCCCGCGTGATTGTGTGGTTGAGCAGCCGGCCCCCGGCCCGCAGCCGGGAGCGCAGCGCCCCGAAGTAGGCCGGGTAGTTGCGCACCCCGATGTGCTCGGTCAGCCCGATCGAGGAGATGGCGTCGAACTGCTCCGCCGGCGCGTCCCGGTAGTCCAGGTGCCGCACCTCGGCCAGCCCGGTCAGCCCCTCCCGCTCGATCGCCGCCTGCGCCC
Organism: Micromonospora sp. NPDC049044; assembly: GCF_040649215.1. NCBI lineage: Bacteria > Bacillati > Actinomycetota > Actinomycetes > Micromonosporales > Micromonosporaceae > Micromonospora > Micromonospora sp. NPDC049044. The sequence goes on from NZ_JBEZFA010000008.1 coordinate 120,802, forward strand.
ACTGCGCCTGCGCCTTCGACAGGGTCACCCCGAGCGCCTTGACGCCGTACTCGCGGGCGGCGTGCCGGACCATGCCACCCCAACCGCAGCCCACGTCCAGCAGCCGCATCCCCTTCTTCAACGCCAGCTTGCCGGCGACCAGGTCGTACTTGGCCGCCTGGGCCTGCTCCAGCGTGTCGTCCGGAGACCGGAAAACCGCGCAGGTGTACGTCATCGACGGGCCGAGCACCTTCTCGTAGAAGGCGTTGGAGACGTCGTAGTGGTGCGAGATCGCCGTGCTGTCGCGCACCCGGGAGTGCCGCAGCCCGTTCATCACCCGCTTCCACCGCGGCTGGGCCTCCTGCGGCGGAGCCGGCGGCGGCATCAGCCGCTCCCAGCCCAGCCCACGGACCAGCGCCAGCCCTTCGGTAAGCGACGGTGGGCGCAGCCGCAACTCGTCCTTGAGAACCCGCAACGCCTCGTACGGGTCACCCGGGTGCACCCCCTGCAACGCCAGGTCACCACTGACGTAGGCCCGCGCCATGCCCAGGTCACCCGGAGCGGTGAGCAGGTAGGACAGCCCTCGCTCGGAACGGATCGCCAGGGTGATACCGGCGTCGGAAGGGCCGACGGAACTGCCGTCGTACCCGGTGATCCGCACCGGTAACGGCCCCGTGGTGACCGCGCGGACGACATCCGCCACGGTCGGACCCGTGTGCCGGCCCCCCGCCGGCGGGGTGGCGGGGACGCTCGCCGCCCCCTGATCTCTGTCGGTCAGGCTCATGCTCGTGCTACCGCCTTTTCGTACAGTCCCGTCAGCCGGTGGTCCGGGTCGTAGCGGTCTTTCACCGCCCGCCATGTGTCGCCGCCGTACAGGCGATCGAAGGCGTCCCGGTCGTAGTACGCGTCGGAGTAGAGCGACTTGTGCCCGCCCGACTCCGACACCCTGCGTTCGATCGTGCGGTTGACGTCGCCGTCGGCGGCGCCCGACGCGATCGGCACGCTCCCCCAGAACCCAATGTTGACGTAGTCCTGCCCTGGCCGGAGTGGATATAGCGGCCACGACCGCGCCGAACCGGCTCCCGCCGGCTCACGCAGCCGCAACGGACACAGCCACACCGGGGTCATCCCCACCGCGCCGGCGAACCAGCGCAGGAAGCCGGCCGTGCGGTCGAGCGGGATCTCCACGTCCTGCACGACCCGCTCCCGGGCGGGCTGCCCGCGCAGCCTGTCGATCCGGGCCGCCACCTGGTGGCGGTGCTCAAGCCGGACCAGCCGGTGGTAGAAGTCGCTGCGCCGGTAGCGCGCCGGCCAGAGCCGCCGCACGACCGGGTGCTGCGCGCCGAACGCCGCAGAGCACCAGAACCAGTCGGTGTCCCAGCGCCAGAGATAGTCGTACGCGGTGAGCACGTCCCGGGTGCGCCGACGCAGTGACCGGTAGTAGATTGACTGACCGGTGTAGTCGCTCGGCGGGTCTGCGGCGTCGGTGAACGTGGCGAAGACCAGGTACGCCTCGCCGGGGCTGAACATCACCCCGTCCATCGCGTCGACCGCCTGCCCGGCCCACGACCGGGTCGCTGTCACCTCCGCGATCGCGTCGGTGAGCGCCGTCAGGTCGGTGAACCGGACGTTGCGCAGCGCCACGTACCGGCCCACCGGTTGCAGCTCGATGCGCAGCCGGGTCGCGTAACCGAGGCTGCCCAGCGAGTTGGGGAACGCGGTGAACAGGTCGGCGTGCTCCCCGTCGGGTCGGGCGGTGACGATCTCACCCGAGCCGGTGAGCACGTCCAACTCCTGCACCGACTCGTGCGGCAGGCCGTTGCGGAACGAGGTGGACTCGATCCCCAGGCCGGTCACCGCGCCGCCGAGCGTGATGGTGCGCAACTGCGGCACCACGAGCGGCATCAGCCCGTGCGGCAGCGTGGCGTCGACCAGGTCCTCGTAGGTGCACATGCCCTGCACGTCGGCGGTGCGCCCGGTCGGGTCGACCGACAGCACGCCGTTCAGGCCGCTCACGTCGAGCCCCGGAGTCCGGGGTGCGGACCGGGGGCGGAACAGGTTGGAGGTTCGTTTGGCCAGCCGGACAGGCTCGCCAGTGGGCACCGCGGCGTACGACCGTCGCAGCGTGTCCACCGCTTGATCATGGTCAATGGGGTGATCCACACGCTCAGCGCGCATGTGATCACCTTACGCTCGTACTTGGGAAACCGTGGGATGTGGGCTGCGGCGGTTTCCCGTCCGGTGGCAGGTCAGGCGGTTACCGTGGCGGGCATGCCATCGCCCGCGATCACCGCCCTGGACGCCGCCGGACTGACATATCGCCTGGTCAGCCACGGTGCGGTCGGCAGCCTCGCGGAGGCCGCCGCAGCTCGGGGGGTGGCAGTTCCCGACGTCGTCAAAACGATAGTGGTGCGCCGGAGTGCAATTGATCACCTGTTCGTGCTCACCCCCGGCGACCGGGTCATCTCCTGGCCCAAACTGCGCGCCCTGCTCGGGGTGCACCGACTCTCCATGCCGGACGCCGCCGGCGCGCTGGCCGCGACCGGTTACGAGCGCGGCACCATCACCCCGTTCGGCGCGAGCACGGCCTGGCCGGTGATCGCCGACGAGCGGCTACGCGGCCGGGAGATCACGCTTGGCTCGGGGGAGCGTGGCCTCGCCGTCGCGATCGACGCCGACGCCGCGATCACGGCCCTGGATGCCACAGTGGCCGACGTCACCGACCCGCAACCCACCCGCTGAACGCCGCTCCGGGTCGGCGACCGACCCGCCGACTGGCAGCCGCCGGCGGCGGTGGGTGAGGATGACGCCCATGTCCGCGTCCGAGGAACGCCCCAACCCCACCGGCACCGTCTACGGCGGCGGCCGACGAGCAGCCCGGTCTGGCCCGCTCGCCGATCCGCTGCTGCGGGTGGCGCTGGCGGTCGGGGTGGTCGGGGTACTCCTCGGGGTGCTCTTCGGCACCGGGCTGTTCGACAGCGACGACGAGCCGACAGTGCCGGCGCCGGTCGGCGCACCGTCCATCGAGCCGCAGCCCACCGAACCGCAGCCCACCGAAGCGCAGCCCACCGGCGCGGCGGCCGAGCCCAGCCCGGGGACAGCCGCCGAGCCGGTGACCGGGCCCCGGGTGTTCAAGGCCGACTCGGGCCTGTGCCTGGGGCTCTACGGCGAAGGCCAGCAGGCGAAGGCGCACCTGGCGGTCTGCACCGGCGGCCCGGAGCAGGATTGGGTGATCACCCCGGTCGGCCCGGAGGCGTCGACGGTGACCAACGCCGCGTCCGGGCAGTGCCTCGACGTCGAGGGTGGCAGCCAGGACGACGGCACGGCGCTCATGCAGTTCCCCTGCCACGGTGGGACCAACCAGCAGTGGCGGCTGAACCCCATCGGCAACGGCCCGGTGCTGCTGGTCGCGGTGCACAGCGGCAAGTGCGCCCAGGCCGACAACGAGGGCGTCGAGGCCGGCGACGACATCCGGCAGCGACAGTGCGACAGCCGGCCGGCCCAGCAGTGGACGCTGGGCTGACCGGCCGGCGCACCGCAGCTCAGCCCCGGAAGCTCCACGCCTTCGGTGCGGTCGCGGCGGCCAGCACGGCCGCCGGCACCGGTTGGCCCGGCCGTCGACGCAGCAGCAACGACAGCCCGGCGGCGCCGATCGACAGCGCTCCCGCCGCGTACCAGGCCATCGCGTAGTCGCCGAGCTGGTCCCGCACCAGCCCCGCACCGGTCGCGGCGATCGCCGCGCCGAACTGGTGGGCGGCGAACACCCAACCGAACACCACAGCCCCGGCGGTGCCGAAGTACTCCCGGCACAGCGCCACCGTCGGCGGCACGGTCGCCACCCAGTCCAGGCCGTAGAAGATGATGAACACCAGCATGCTCGGTCTGGCGGAGCCGGCGAACAGGCTCGGCAGGACCAGCAGGGACGCCCCACGCAGCGCGTAGTACATGCCGAGCAGCAACCGGCTGTCCACCCGGTCGGTGAGCCAGCCGGAGGCGATGGTCCCGACGATGTCGAAGAGCCCGACCAGGGCGAGCAGTCCGGCCGCGGTGGTCTGGGGCATGCCGTGGTCGTGTGCGGCGGGCACGAAGTGCGTACCGACCAGGCCGTTCGTGGTCGCCCCGCAGATCGCGAACCCGCCGGCCAGCAGCCAGAACGGGCGGGTCCGGGCCGCCGTCGTCAGCGCGCCCAGCGCCCGGGCCGCCGCCCCGCCGGTCGCCGGCGGTGCCGCGACGACCTCGGTCGCCCCGTAGGCGGGCAGCCCGAGATCCGCCGGGTGCTCGCGCAGCAACCACACCACAAGGGGTACGACCGCAAGTGCGGCTCCGGCCACGACGAGCGCGGCGGTACGCCAGCCGTGGTCGCGGACCAGGACGGCGATCAGTGGCAGGAACACCAGCTGTCCGGCCGCCCCACCGGCGGTCAGCACACCGGTGACCAGACCTCGGCGACGCACGAACCAGCGCCCGGTGATGGTGGCCACGAACGCCAGCGCCATCGACCCGGTGCCCAGCCCGACCAGCACGCCCCAGCAGAGCAGTAGCTGCCAGCTGGCGCTCATGAAGACCGTCAACCCACTGCCCGCCGCGACAAGCAGCAGCGCCACCGAGACCACCCGGCGGATGCCGAACCGGTCCATCAGGGCGGCGGCGAACGGCGCGGTGAGCCCGTAGAGCAGCAGGTTGACCGAGACGGCGGCGGAGATGGTGGCCAGCGGCCAACCGAACTCCTCGTGCAGCGGGTGCAGCAGCACCGACGGGGTGGCGCGGAAGCCGGCCGCGCCGACCAGCGCCACGAAGGCGACGGCGGCGACCAGCCAGGCGGGATGCAGACGACGGTTCTTGGTCACGGAACCAGTCTGGGCGGGCTCGGTCACCGCGACGAGTGGCCGGAAAGCCATCATGCGCAATAATCGGGCCATGACCGTTCGCCCGCACCGGATCGCCGTACTCGCCCTGGACCAGGTGGTCGGCCTGGACCTCGGCACCCCCTCGCAGGTCTTCAGCACCGCCCGCACCGCCGAGGACACGCACCTGTACGACGTACGGGTGTGCACCCCGGGCGGGCGGCCGGTGCGGAGCACTGCCGGTTTCCAGGTGCTCCCCGACCACGGTCTGGAGTTGCTCGACACCGCCGACACGGTGATCGTCCCCGGCATCCACGCCGGCAGCGCGTTGACCTCGGGCACCGTCGAGCCGGCGGCGGCCGAGGCGTTACGGGCGGCGTACCAGCGGGGCGCCCGGATCATGTCGATCTGCACCGGGGCGTTCGTGCTGGCCGCCGCCGGGCTGCTCGACGGGCGTCGGGCGACCACCCACTGGGCGTACACGGAGGAGTTTCGCCGCCTGCACGACAAGGTGGACCTCGACCCGGGTGTGCTCTTCATCGTCGACGACCGGGTGCTCACCTCGGCCGGAGTCGCCGCCGGCATCGACCTCTGCCTGCACGTCATCCGCCTCGACCACGGCAGCGAGGTGGCCAACCGGGCGGCCCGCCGCTGCGTGATGCCGCCGTGGCGGGACGGCGGCCAGGCGCAGTACATCGAGCGGCCGGTGCCGAAGGTCACCGACACCAGCACCGCGGGCGCCCGGGAGTGGGCACGGCAACGGCTACACGAGCCGATCGTTCTGCGGGACCTGGCCGAACAGGCGCGGATGAGCGTGCGTACCTTCACCCGGCGCTTCCGCTCGGAGACCGGCCTGAGCCCGGCGCAGTGGCTGCTGCAACAGCGCACCGATCACGCACGACTGCTGCTGGAGACGACCGAACTCACCGTCGAGCAGATCGCGCACCGCACGGGTTTCGGCACCAGCGCCGCCCTGCGCCAGCAACTACACCAACGCATCGGCGTCGCGCCGTCGACCTACCGCCGCACCTTCCACCCCCGGCCCGCGTCGCCCATGTCCGCGTCGCCCATGTCCGCGTCGCCCATGTCCGCGTCGATCATGGAGTCGTGGTGACCGGTAAGCCCGATTATGCCGCTTTTATACCCCACCAGAACTCCATGATCGACGCGATCGGGGCGGAGTTGCCGCGGCGAGCCTGATTCCGGTGGGGCATCTTGATGCCAGAGCGGAATCAGGCTCAACAGGGCGGGGCAGCCGATCCTGCGACACCCCGAGGCGCCGGCGAACGGCACCGGCGCTCAGGGGCGGAGCAGGTGGAGTTGGGCCTGGTGTTTGGGTAGGTGGACCCGGGTGTGCAGGTCGAGGGTGCGGGACCAGGGCAGCGGCTCGTCCACGATGAGGTCGAAGCCCTCGCGCAGGTGGGTCTCGACCGGGGTCTCCGCGGCCAGGCCGAGCCGGTCGACGAGCCCGCACAGCCGGTCGCTGGTGGCGTGCAGCAGGGCGGTCAAACCCCGCAGACCGCCCTGCTCGGCGGCCAGCGCGTCGAGCTGCGGCCGGTGGATGTCCTCCTCCAACTCGTAGTAGGCGAACGGCGATCCGGCCAGCAGCGCCTCGGTGGCCTGGATCATCAGCTCGTCGTTGGCGACCAGGTGCGCGACGATCTGCTCCGCGCTGAGCTGCCCCTCCGGAGCCGGACCGAACTCCCCCTCGTCAAGCTCGACGAACACCCCGTCATAGGCCCGCCGCAGCCCTCCACTCTCCATGCCCCCAGTCAACCTGCCCGGCGGGGCGTTAGCGGCGGGATTGGCGGGAGCGGAGATAGTCGGAGACCACGTACTCGCCGAGGTCGTCGGTGTCGGGCGTGAACATGCGACCTCGGCTGCGCCGGGCCACCGCGTCCACGAAGCGCCGCAGGCCCGGGTCGTCGCCGAGCATGAACAGGTTGAGCGTGGCACCGTAGCGGCTCAGCCGGTCCACCTCACGGACCGTCGCCTCGATCGTCTCCGGCAGCGGCGGCCAGTGGAACAGTGCCTCCCCGTCGTCCGGGTCCAGGTGGGCGGTCGGTTCGCCGTCGGTGACCACCAGGACCACCGGCTCGGCGTCCGGGTGTCGGCGCAGGTGCCGACCCGCCAACCGCAGCGCGTGCTGGAGGTTGGTGCCCTGCTCACCGTCCGGCTCGACGGCGGCCAACTCCTGCTGGGTGAGCGTCATCGCCTCCCGGCCGAAGCCCACGATCTGCAGGGCGTCCTGCGGGAAGCGCGTCTCCATGAGGTGCGCCAACGCCAGCGCCGTCTGCTTCATCGGCCCCCAACGACCCTGGGAGATCATCGAGTACGACAGGTCGACGCAGAGCACCACCGCCGCCGAGGCCCGCTTCTCGGTCTCCACCACCTCGAAGTCGTCCACCGCGAGTTGCACCGGAACCGTCGGCCCGGCCCGGCGAACCGCCCGGGTCAGCGTCCGGACCACGTCCAACGGCTGCTCGTCGCCGTACTCCCAGGCGCGTGACGCCCCGCTGACCTCGCCGGCGGCCCCGGCAGAGCGCAGGTCGTGCTGGCCGCGCGGCCCGGCGGTCAGGTCGGAGAACACCCGCCGCAGCGCGGTCCCGCCGAGCCGGCGCAGCGCCTTCGGGCTCAGCGTGAGCCCTTCGGCGTCCCGGCCCACCCAGCCCTGCCGGCGAAGCTCCCGCTCCAGATCCCGCAGCCGGCGCACATCGTCGGCCGCCTCCCGGCCCAACGTGCGGGCGACCGCGTCGACGTCCACGTCGTCAAGCGTGGCCCCCGGATGTTCCTGGTCGAGCTGGTCCAGCAGGTCGTCCAACTCGCCGATCTCACCAAGCGCGCCGGCCGCGTCGGCGTAGTCCAGTGGCTGGTCGCCCCGGACCCGTTCGCCACGCCCCCAGCGCAGATCCGGGCGCAGTGCCCGCAGGTTCGCGTCGAGCGCGGACAACTCCCCCGCGAGGCGGTCGCCGAGCGACTGCTGCATCAGACCGGCCAGCTCGGCGCGCTGCCGGTCGGAGAGCGAGTTCATCAGTCGCTCACCGGCCGCCGAGCGGCGGGCCAGCACGTCGATAAGCTCGTCGACGGTCTCCGGCTGCTCCGGGAAGAAGTCGCCGTGCCGCCGCATGAACTCGGCGAACGCGTCCGTGGTGTCCTCCGCGCGACCGTGCCGGGCCAGCAGGTCGTTCAGGTCGCCCATCATCTCGGCCAGCCGCTGCTGCGCGGCCGGGTCGGCGGACGCGCGGACGGCGTCGCGCAGCCCGGCGAACCGCTGACCGAGCACGTCGTCCCGGAGCTGGTCGAGGATCTGCTGGTACGACCGGCGCGCCTCGTCGCTGGCCCACTGGTAGCCGGACAACTCCTCCACCGCCCGCGCGGTCGAGCGGGGCAGATTGTCAAGCACCGACTCGGCGAACCGCGCGCCGTCGTCGTCACGGCCTCGCAACTCGTCGCGCTCGGCGGCGAGGGCCTGGTCGAGCAGGGCGCGTGCCCTGGTCACCGCGCCGTCCAGGTCACCCCGGCGCAGCGCCTCCCGGCGCAGCCGCCGGGCCCGGGCGGCCAGGTCGTCCAGCCCGCCCCGCCCCTGCGGGCCACGGCGCAGCAGGTTGCGTAGCGCCTCCCGCAGGCTGCCGCCGGCCAGCACCTCGGCGCCGACCTCGTCCACCGCCCCACGCACGTCGTACGGGGGTGCCAGCGGGTCGGGCCCGCCGGTCCACTGCCCGTACCGGAACCGGTTGCCGGCCATGGTCAGCCCCGGCCGCCGTAGACGGTGCGCCCCGAGTCGGTGACGTCCTTGCCCAGCCGGCGGGTCAGGTGCAGCCCTTCCAGCACGAACTCGACGGCAGCGGCGGCCTCCTCCGGGGTGGGCGCGTCGCCCAGGCCGAGCCGGTCGAGGACCTTCGCCAGACCGGGCACGGTGCCGACCTGGTGCAGCAGCTCGTGAGCGCTTACCAGCTCGCCGGTCTCGATCGCCGCGCCGTCCTGGACGAGTGCGGTGAACCCGGACAGGTCCAGCCCGGCCAGGTGCGCCCGGAACGTCTCGGCGGTCGCGGTCCGCAGCAGGTGAGCGAGGATCTCGATCTCCCGCCCCTCCTCGCCGGACTCGAACTCCACCTTGCCGCGCAGGGTGCTGGTCACCGACACCGCGTCACCGACCCGGGCCACCGCCGCCTCGGGGCGACCCTCCGGGGTGGCGGTGGCGGCCAGCAGCCCGGCCCGGCGCAACGCGGCACCGGCGACCGTCTCGGCGGCGGCGATGGCGAACCGGGCGGAGACGCCGGAGCGCGGATCCACCGAGGGCGACTCCCGCACGGCGCGGGCGAAGCGGGCCAGCACCTCGAGCACATGCTCCGGTACGGCGGCGACCAGGTCGGCCTCCTGCCGGATCAACGCCAGCTCCAACTCCAGGTCGACCGGGTAGTGGGTACGGATCTCCGCGCCGAACCGGTCCTTGAGCGGCGTGATGATCCGGCCCCGGTTGGTGTAGTCGTCCGGGTTGGCGCTGGCCACCAGGAGCAGGTCCAGCGGCAGCCGCAGCTGGTAGCCGCGGACCTGGATGTCCCGCTCCTCCAGCACGTTGAGCAGCGCCACCTGGATGCGCTCGGCCAGGTCGGGCAGCTCGTTGACGGCGAAGATGCCCCGGTTGGTGCGCGGCACCAACCCGAAGTGGATGGTCTCCGGGTCGCCGAGGGTGCGGCCCTGGGCGATCCGGATCGGGTCGACGTCACCGATCAGGTCGCCGACGCTGGTGTCCGGGGTGGCGAGCTTCTCGCCGTAGCGCATCGAGCGGTGCAGCCAGCCGATCGGCAGCTCATCGCCGGCCTCGGCGACCTGGGCGCGGGACGCCGGGGTGAGCGGGTGCATCGGGTGCTCGTTGAGCACCGAGCCGGGGATGACCGGGGTCCACTCGTCGAGCAGTGCGCCGAGTGCGCGGATCAGCCGGGTCTTGCCCTGGCCACGCTCACCGAGCAGCACCATGTCGTGCCCGGCGAGCAGGGCCCGCTCGACCTCGGGCAGCACGCTGTCGTCGTAGCCGACGATGCCGGGGAAACGGGCTTCGCCCGAGCGCATCCGGGCGAGAAGGTTGTCGCGGAGTTCCTGCTTGACGGTGCGGTACTGGTGACCGGCTGCCCGCAGCGCGCCGAGCGTGCCGGGCAGGTCGGCCGGTGGAACCGGGATTACCGGGTTAGGCGCAGTCACCCGCCCCACGCTAGCTCACCTTTGCCGGGGTGCCCCGAGCATCGGCGAGCACCCCGTCCCACCTTCAGCCCCGACCGCAGCGCCGGCAGGTGCCCCGGCGGCGCAGGTGGTACGCGTACGTGGCGGCGCCGAGCGCCACTCCCCACAGCGGCCAGAGCAGCATCGGCGCGCCGGTCAGGCTGAAGCCGCCGGTCAGCCGCCAGAACTCGGGGTTGCTGAGCAGCCCCAGCGTGGCCGCCGTCACCGCGATGGCGACCACTGTGGCGGGCACCACCGCCAGAGTCGCCGGCACCCGGCGGCCGGCCAGCCCGACCATCCAGCGCGGGAATCGCTCACCCCAGCGCTGCACCAGCCCGAGGGTGAGGATCGCGCCGACGGTGGCGAACGCACCGAGCCCGAACCCGGCCCACACCAGTCCGCTGTCCTGCATCTCGGTGAGGAACTCCCGGGAGATGCCCAGCGGGATGCCGGCAGCCCAGGCGAACCGGGTCAGCGCGTACGTCAACGGGATGACGGCGGCGGTGCCGGCGGCCCACCGGCCCCAGCGCGTGGCGGCGGCCGGGGTGGTCCACCCCCGGTCGGTGTCGCCTCGGCCGCAGCCGACGCAGGCCCCTGCGGTACGCCGTTGCCAGGTGAGCACCGCCCCGGCCAGCAGCAGTCCGCCGGCCAGTGCGGCGAACCGGGCGAACAGCGCCCAGTTGAAGACGTCGGAGTAGTCGACCGGGGGCCAGCCGAACGGTGCTCCGACGATGAGGATCGGCAGGTAGCCGAGAACGACAAGCACCCGGGCGTCGGGCACGACCACGGCGAGTAGGAACGCCACCGCCCAGCCGTAGCCGGCGAGCAGCACCCGCAGCGGGCCGGGCGTGTGTGCAGCCGGGCGGCTCATGGCCAGCGCGGCCACCGCGGCGGTGAGCAGTACGCCGGCGAACAGTGCGGTGGCCAGGTGCACCGGGACCAGGCGCAGCAGGTTGACGTCACCGCCGTGCGGGTCGTTCGCGCCGAACGGGTAACCGGCGTCGGTGAGCGCGCCGATCAGGGCGAGGACACCCCACAGGCCCAGCCAACCGGCGGCCAGCGGGGCGAGCCGGTCCGGCCAGCGCGAGCCGGGGCGAAGCGCTGGGGAATTTACGATTGTCATGCTCTCAGCGTCGGTCGGTGCCCGGCCGGTTCCCTCCCGGCAGGCGGTGAACCGGCTCCCCCGGCGGAGGGAGCGATCAGCCGGACGGGGTGACGAAGCCGGACTCGTAGGCGGCGATGACCGCCTGCGTTCGATCACGGACCCCGAGCTTGGCCAACACGTTGCCGACGTGCGTCTTTACCGTCTCCACCCCCACCACCAGGTGCGCGGCGATCTCCGGGTTGGACCGGCCGGTGGTCATCAACCGCAGCACCTCGGCCTCCCGTTCGGTGAGCCGGGCAGCCTGCAACCGGTCGCCGCCCACCGGCCCGTACGCCCCGACCAGCTGGCGGATCGCGGCTGGGAAGAGCAGCGACTCGCCCGCCGCGACCACCCGGACCGCCTCCACCACCTCGGCGGGCCGGGCCCGTTTCAGCAGGAAACCGGACGCTCCCGCGCGCAACGCCTCGTAGACGTACTCGTCGTTGGCGAACGTGGTGACCACGAGCACCCGGGGCGGGTCGGCGGAGGTGGCCAGCAGGTGCCGGGTGGCCTGGATGCCGTCGATGCGGGGCATCCGCACGTCCATCAGCACCACGTCCGGGCGGTGCCGGGCGACAAGCGGTGGCACCTCGGCGCCGTCGCCGGCTTCGGCGAGCACCCGCAGGTCGGGTTGGGCGTCGATGATGGCCCGCAGCCCCACCCGGATCAACTCGTCGTCGTCGACGATCAGCACCCCGGTGCTCATGTCGCCTCCTCGTACGGCAGTCGGGCCCGGATCAGCCAGCGGTCGCCTTCGGGGCCGACGGTGATCCGGCCACCGAGCAGCAGCACCCGTTCCCGCATCCCGTCCAGGCCTCGGCCGCCTCGGCCCGGGGCGGCCCGGCCGGGCCGGTTCAGCGCGTTCACCAGCTCCAATTCCAGTGCTCCCGGGTGCAGGTCGAGCCGCAGCGTCACCGGCCCGTGGCCGTAGCGGGCGGCGTTGGTGAGGCCCTCCTGGACGATCCGGTAGCCCTCCCGGGAGACCGCCGCGGGCACCCGTGCCGGGTCACCGACGCGGTGCGCGTGCACCGCCAGCCCGGCCGCGCGGGCGTCGGTGACCAACCGGTCCAGGTCGGCGAGGGTACGCTGCGGCGCCACCACCCGGCGGTCGTTGCCGGTCTCCCGGAGCAGCCCGAGCACGTGGTCCAACTCGTCCATAGCGGTTCGCCCGGTCTCCTCGATGGCGGTGAGCGCCCGCCGGACGAACTCCCGGTCGGTATCGAGGACCTCGCGCGCCGCGCCGGCCTGGAGGGTGGCCACGGTCAGCGCGTGCCCGATCGAGTCGTGCAGCTCCCGGGCCAGCCGGTTGCGTTCGGCGAGCCGGATGGCCTGCGTTTCCAGGGCGGCGATCCGCTCGGCGGGGGCGGGGCCGAGCAGCACCGGCGCCATCGAGCCGGCCAGCGCGCCGAGCCCGGCGACCGCGTAACCGAGGGCGACAAGCAGGGCCACCCCGCTCGCCGTCAACCAGCCGCCGTCGCGCCCGTCCAGCGGCCCGAACCGTTCGCGGCTGATCACCTCGGTGCCGATGCCGAACTGCTGGGCGATGAAGGCAAGTGCCATCGGCAGGGCGCTGAACAGCGCGATCATCACCAGTGCGCCGACGATGAGGTGGGTGGCGATCCAGAGCGCGCTGCGCAGCCGGGTCTCCCGGTCGCCTCTGTACCCGGGTGCGGGTTCGGGAAGGTCGACGCCGAGCAGGGCCCGTACGGCGGCGATCTCCAGTGCCCGGCTGCCGTCCAGCAGCAGCGGCAGCCCGGCGATCAGGACCGCGATCACCAGCAGGGCGTAGACAAGTGGTCGGGGGATCGCCGAGTCGGCGAACAGTTGGGCGAAGGTCACCGCGAGCACCCCGTACGGCACTGCCAGCACGCCGCCGAGCAGCAGGAAGACGCCGCGTCGCCAGGTGGTGCCGGCGACCAGCGGGGTCAGCGCCGCGCGGACTGTCACCCCGTCATTCTCGTGCCGGAACCGGGCCCGGCGACTCCCCCGTGCCGGGGAGATCTCAGCGGTGGTCGGCGACGTACTGCTGTGGGTCCTTGTCGCGGAACGGCAGGTTGCGGCCGTTCTTGTGCTCGCCGTAGAAGGTGAGCCAGCGTTGGCCCAGCTCGGCGCGGAGTTCGGTGCTGGCGTGCCGGCGGAAGTCGGGCAGCGCCTCGTCCTCTTCCTCGGCGAGGTGTTCGCTGTTCTCCCGGCGGGCCGTGCCGACCGCCGCCCACCACTGCTCCGAGCCGACCGGGTGCAGCTTCGCCTCGGCGACGGCGTCACGGATCTTGTTGTGGTCGCCGATCGCGTCGGCGGTCTCGTCCTCGCCGTCGTCGCCGTGCTTGACCAGGTGCGGGTAGAGGATCGCCTCCTCCGCCTCGGCGTGGATGTCCAGGTGCAGGGCGAGGGCGTCCCAGACGGCGAGCAGCTCCTGCTCGTCGCGGGCGTCGTCGAGGCGGGCGAACCCACGCCGGAAGGCGGCGTGGTCGTCCAGGATCAGTGCGGTGATGTCGTCCACTGTGCTCACTTTCCCGTCGGGCCGGCGAACCGGGTACGCAGCATGCGGGGCATCGCGGCGAGCCCGGTGACCGGTCGGAAGCGTTTGGCGGCCTCGGCGAGCGCCGCGTACTCGTCGTCGGCGAGGTCGATGTCCGCGGCGGCGGCGTTGCGTTCCATCTGCTCCACCCCGGACGCGCCGGGGATGGCGAGCACGTTCGGGTGGTGCAGCAGGTAGGCCAGCGCGATCTGGCTGGGGGTGGCGTCGTGGGCGTCGGCCACCTGGCGCACTGTGTCGATCAGGACCGCACCGCGTTCCAGGTTCTCCGGCAGGAAGTACGGGTTGGCCCGCCGGACCGCGCCGCTCGGCGGGTGCTTCGCGTCGTAGCGCCCGGAGAGGAAGCCCTGCGCCAGCGGGCTGTACGCGATGACGACCCGACCCGCCTGCCGGGCGTACGGCAGCAGGTCCTGTTCGGGGGCGCGGTCCAGCATGCTGTAGCGGACCTGGTTGCTCAGCACCCGCCGGCCGAGTGCGGCCTCGGCGACCTGCCAGCGGCGCAGCCCGTAGTTGCTCACCCCGACCTCGCCGACCAGCCCGACGTCCTGCAGGGCCCGCATGCCGCGCATCGTGGTGTGGTCGGCGACGAGCGGGTTGGGTTGGTGCACCTGGTAGAGGTCGATGCTCGTGACGCCGAGCCGGGCCGCCGAGGCTACCGCCCGCTGTTGCACCACAGCGGCCACCGGCAGCACGGGGAAGATCTTGCTGGCGACCACGACCTTGGCCCGGTCGTCGCCGAGCGCCGCGCCGAGGATCCGCTCGCTGCGCCCGAACCCGTAGATCTCCGCGGTGTCGAAGACCGTCACGCCCAACTCGACGGCCCGCCGGACGATCTGGGCGGCCCGCTGCGCGAAGTCGGGGCCGTAGCCCCACTCGCGGGAGCCGAACTGCCAGGTGCCGAGGCCGATTGTGGAGAGCGGTTTGGGGGTGTCGAGGGCGATGAACCGCATGGCCTCGAAACTACCCCGTTGTCCTGGTTTCCACGCCCGATCCCGGGCACTACCGGCCGTGGCTAGGCTCATGATCGTGACTTACCTCGCCGCGGATGACCGCTACGACACAATGACCTACCGGCGCAGCGGACGCAGTGGCCTGCGACTGCCCGCCGTCTCCCTCGGGCTGTGGCACAACTTCGGCCCGGACCGCCCGTTCGACAGGCAGCGCGACATCGTCCGACGTGCCTTCGACCTGGGGGTCACCCACTTCGACCTGGCCAACAACTACGGGCCGCCGCCCGGTTCGGCGGAGGAGAACTTCGGTCGGATGCTCGCCACCGACCTGCGGGCGTACCGGGACGAGCTGGTCATCTCCAGCAAGGCCGGCTACCTGATGTGGCCCGGCCCGTACGGCGAGTGGGGCTCGCGGAAGAACCTGATCTCGTCGCTGGACCAGTCACTGGGTCGGATGGGGCTGGACTACGTCGACATCTTCTACTCGCACCGGTTCGACCCGGACACCCCGCTTGAGGAGACGATGGGCGCGCTGGACGCCGTCGTCCGCTCCGGCAAGGCGCTCTACGTGGGCATCTCGAACTACGACTCCGAGCAGACCGCCCGAGCCGCCGCGATCCTGCGCGACCTGGGCACCCCGTTGCTGATCAACCAGCCGTCGTACTCGATGCTCAACCGCTGGACCGAGTCCGACGGCCTGCTCGACACGCTGGAGCAGGTCGGGGCGGGCTGCATCGCGTACAGCCCGCTCGCCCAGGGTCTGTTGACCGACCGTTACCTGGGCGGCATCCCGGCCGACTCGCGGGTCCGCACGAGTGTCTTCCTCAACGAGAGCGACCTCAGCGACGAGAAGATGGCCACCATCCGCGGGCTCGGCGCGGTCGCCGAGCGGCGCGGCCAGTCCCTGGCCCAGCTGGCGCTGGCCTGGGCGCTGCGTGACCCGCGGATGACCAGCCTGATCATCGGGGCGAGCAGCGTCGCGCAGTTGGAGACGAACATCGCCGCGCTCGACAACCTCGACTTCACCGCCGAGGAGCTGGCCGAGATCGACGGCCTGCTGGGCTGACCGGCACGGGCGGGCCGGGTCACCAGATCCGGCGCCGCCCGAGGCGGTGGTTGCGTACCTCGCACTGCCGACCGACCGGGGCCGCCGCGGTGCGGCGTCGTCGGCCCGCGCCGACAAGCAGCACCAGGACCAGCACGACAGCGGCACCGGCCAGCACCGGCCAGCGCCCGTCGAGGTCGGTCACCGACGCCACCGGCACGCCCGGGTCGGCCGCCGCCACCACCGCCGCCGGCTCGGTGGTGGCCGGCCCACTCGCTGTGGTACGCGGCGCGACCGCGGCACCCTTCGCGGGGGTGGCCTTGACCTTGGCACCCCGGAACACCACGTCCGAGCAGGAGTAGTAGGTGTCCGGGGTGCTGGAGTTCTGCCAGATCGTGTAGATCAGATGCCGGCCCGTGCGCCCCGCCGGCAGCCGGCCCGCCAACTGGTACGCGCCGGCCCGCACCGGCGGGTCGGTGCGCGTCAGAAACGGGCGTGTTTCGAGATCCGACCAGGTCAGTGGCGCTTTCGGGTCGTACCCGGACCTGGTGACGTAGAGCCGGAAGGTGCCCCGGTGCTCGATTGTGGTCCGGTACCGGAAGGTGAACGTCGCGCCCGCCGTCAGGTCGGTGGCCGGCCAGTCGGTGCGGGGCAGGTCCAGTCCCCGGTACGCGGACAACCCGCCGCTGCACAGCTCGCCGTCCGGGATCCGCTCCCGGTCCCGCCCGTCGATCGCGGCGACCCGCACGTTGTCCCATTCCCGCACGGCCGCGCCCGCTTCGACGGCGGCCTTGCAGGCGGCGGTGGCCGCGTACCGGCCAACGGGCCCGCAGGCCGCCGCCCGGCTGATCGGGTCGGTCGGGGCGCCGTGCGCGCGGGCGGGTGTGGCGGCCAGCGGCACTGTCGCGGCAGCGACGAGCACCGTGGCGAGGAGCCGGCGTACGGTCATGAGGTTGACCTCCCGTCCACTGGTACGGCCGGCGGAGGGCAAAGGTTCGACGTCGGGCCCGATCACCGTTCCCCGTCGAGCGCTACCCGAGCTGGGCGAGTTGGCTCTTGTCCGGCTTGCCGCTCGGCGCGAGCGGGACGCGATCGATGACAGTGACGGTTCGCGGCACGGCGAAATCGTTCACCCGCACCGCCACCAGCTTGCGCAACACGTCCGGGTCGGGCGTCCGCCCGGCCACCGGCACCACGAAGGCGTGCACCGCCTCGCCGGTCAGCTCGTCCGGGCGCCCGACGACGTACGCCTCGCCGACCGCGGCGTCGGCGGCGAGCGCCCGCTCCACCGGTCCGGCGTGGACCAGTTGCGCGTTGACGATGATCACGTCCCGGGCGCGCCCGAGCAGCCGCAGGTATCCGTCGGCGTCGAGTTCCCCCAGGTCACGGGTACGCACCCAGCCGTCCACGAACACCTCGGCCGACTCGTCCGGGTCCTGCCAGTACGACGATGCCTGCGCGGGGGTGCGGACGTAGATCTCCCCGCCGCGAACGGAGACCTCCACGGCCGGCCGACCAACAGTGGCCAGCGTCGCCGCGTCGGCCACCAGCTCGGCCGGTGTCACCATGGCGATCATCGACGTCTCGGTCTGCCCGTACCCGTGGAAGACCACCGGACCCAGCACGTCGAGCGCCTCCGCCAGCCGGCCCGGCGCCAGTGGCGACCCGGAGACCATCAACGCCCGCAGGTGGCGCAGGTCCACCGGGTTGGCGCGCTGGTCCCGGATCAGCTGGTGCAGCTTGCCGACGGTGATCACGCTCGCCGTGGCCCGGTGTTCGACGAGGGCAGCCGGGAAGACCGGCCGGGGGGCCACGACGAGGGTGCCGCCCGCCGCGAGGGCGAGGACGCCGTACTCGAGCATCACCTGACTGGCGAGCGAGCCGAAGACCAGGTAGCGCTGCATCCGGGTGGCCAGTTCGGCGATGGCCGGGGGCCACCGGTCCGGGTACGGGACCCAGGCCGCCGACATGGCCGCGTAGGTCTGCACCACACCCTTCGGCGTGCCCGTGCTCCCACTGGTCCAGATGATCCGCGCGGGATCGTCGGGCCGTCCCGCCGCGGCAAGTGGCAGCCCGTCGTCGGGATGCTCGGCGAGCGAGGCCAGCTGAACCGAGTCGACAACGAGGGAGCCGGACAGCTGCGCCGGGCTCAGGTCGGGGCGCCACCCGGACACCCGCGCCCCGATGGCGAAGGCGGCCATGGTGGCGGCGAAGGCGGCGGCGGTGACCGGCAGATCGAGCGTGACACCCACTCCGGGTCCCGCCCCGGACGAGCGCAGCCCGGCCGCGACGCGCCGGATCAGACCCGCCATCTCCGCGGCGGTCGTGACGAGCGGCCCGTCCTCGAAGACCGGCCGGTCCCCGCCGGCTGCCAGGAGGTCGAGAACGGGCTGCGGCCAGAGGTCAGCGGGCATCGGCGAGGACGCCCTTGACGAAGACCTCCAGGGGCTGCCGATGCACGCTCGGCAGGTCCCAGTTGTTCTCCAGGTTCTCCGCCAGGTGGTGCTCGGCGACGACCTGCCCGTCGCGTAGCACCCGCACCACGGGGTGGAGATAGCCGGCGTCCTGCGCGGCGTCCGGGTCGTTTTCGGCCGGGCGCGGAACGGTGATGTCGAACGGGTCGACCTGGTCGTGGTCGGGGCCGTACTCGAGGGTGATGAGGAACGCGAACACGTCCGGCTCCGCGTCCCGCAGGTAGGCGACCGGCACCTCCTCGCGGTAGCGGGCGGTTTCGCCGTCGACAGTGATGACGTCACCGAGCACCGCGAACTGCTGCCACAGCGCCGAGGTCACGTTGATCCGGGCGATTATCGAATCGGCGATCGCCTCCGGCGTCGCGGGGATCGGCCGCGACGGCCAGGGCTGCCCGTGGTGCCGCTCGCGCAGGATGTGGTGCAGTGCGCGGGTGGCGTAGCGGAAGCCGTGGATGAAGCCGTTCGTGGACTTCTTGAAATCACGCTGCTGGCTGAGGGTGCCGGCGAAGTAGAGACCGGGGACGTTCACCGACTCGAAGGCCGGCGTCTGCGCCGGGAACCGATCCTTGATGACCAGCTCCGGCCGGGCGGACTCGGCGAAGATGGACGCGTCGAAGCGGAATCCGGTGCAGAGGATGACCCGGTCGTACGCGAGTTCGCGCAGTTTCTCGACCGTTCGGGCGTAGCGGAAAACCACCCGGAACCCGCCGTCCTCCCGTTTGCTGATCTGCTCCACGGTGCCGTCCAGGACGGCGTTCTGGGACTTCAGCTGATAGGTGTCCAGGAAGTTGTTGTTCACCGCGCGCAGGTGCCCCACGTAATGGGTCTGCCAGGCCAGCTTGATGGAGTGCGGCCCGGCGAGGTGAATCGTGGCGGCGGTCTCGACGAGCGCGTCCGCGGTCTCGAAGGCCGAGTTGCCCTTACCGATGATCAACACGCGCTGATTGACGAAGTCGGCGGGTTCGACGCTCACCGTGTCGTAGCGCTCGACGAGCTCCGCGCCCTCGATCGGCGGCACGTAGAGCTGGGAGACGCCGGTGGCGACGACGATTCTGCGCGCCTGGAAAACCTGGTCGCCGGCCCGCACCGTGAACAGTTCGTCGGTCTTCGCCACCGAGGTCACCCGGGTGTCGTAGCGGACGTTCAGACCCCGCGCGAAGTCGGCGAGATAACGCACGAGATCGTCGGCGGCCGGAAAGTAGCGCGTGCTGTAGTTCTTGAAGAGCAGCGCCGGATCGTCGGTCAGCAACGAGTTCCAGTCCGACCGAAGATTGAACTCCGGGTCCGCCGACCCGGTCCACACCTTGTTGATCGAGATCAGCTGGCGATGCCGGGGATAGGTCTCAAAGAATGTGCCCGGCCGCGGGCCGCCCTCCAGCACCACGTAGTCGTGACCGTCGCGCTCAAGTAGCTCCGCGAGCTGTAGACCCGCCGGCCCGGCTCCGATGATCAGGCAATCGTGCGTCATGCGACGCAATGTACTGAGGCGATTTCAGAGCGCTCTGAGAAGCTGTCCATAGCATCCGCTGCCATGACGATTGAGGTGGATCTGGCAGCGCCGCTGCGCCCCGCCGACCTGCGCGCCGCGGCAGGCCCGGTCGCTGTCGTGATCGGCGATGAGGTGCGCAACCGGGTGGCGGCCGGCCGTACGTTCCTCGGCAAGGCGCTCGGCGACGACCGGGCGATCTACGGTGCCACCACCGGCTTCGGGGCGCTGGTCGGCTACGCGGGCCGGGCCGACCAGCGCGACCAGGCCGACAACACCCTCGCCCATCTCGGGGCGGGTCAGGGCCCGGACCTCGCCCCGGACGTGGTGCGCGCGACGCTGCTGGTGCGCGCCTGGTCGCTGGCCCAGGGCGCGTCGGGGGTCTCGCCGCACGTGATCGACGCGCTCGCGGCCATGCTCGGCACCACGTTCACCCCGGCGATGCCCCGGCTCGGCTCGGTGGGTGCCAGCGGTGACCTGATCCCGCTCGGTGCCGCCGCCCAGGCGCTGCGCGGTCGCGGGCACGCCTACCTGGACGGCGTCCGGATGCCCGCCGGGGTCGCCCTGACGAAGGCTGGTCTGCAACCGCTGCCGCTCGACGGCCGGGACGCCCTCGCGCTGGTCAACGGCACGTCGCTCACCACCGCGGCGCTGACCCTCGCCCTGGACCGGGTGCGCACCTCGCACCGGGTGGTGCAGACGCTCAGCTGCCTGCTCGCCGACCTGCTCGGCAGCGACCCGCAGTTCCTCGATCCCGCCCTGCTCGCCGCCTACGGTCACCCCGGCGCCATCGGGGTCGGCGCCGCGATGCGGGCCACCTCCACCGGCCTGCGGAAGTCCGGCACGAGACCGTTGCAGGAGCCGTACAGCATCCGCTGCGCGCCGCAGTTGCTCGGCGCCGCCGAGGACGCCCTGCGCTATGTCGACGGTGTCGTGGCGGCGGACCTCGGCGCGGTGAGTGACAACCCGCTGTTCTTCCCGGCCGACGACAAGGTCGTGCACGGCGGCAACTTCTTCGGCCAACCCGCCGCGTTCGCCGCCGACGTCCTGTCCATGGTGATCGCGCAGGTCGGCAACCTCACCGAGCGCCAACTCGACCTGCTCGTGGATCCCGGGCGCAACGGTGGGCTGCCGCCGATGCTCGCGGCGGGACCCGGCCAGCAGCACGGGCTGCAGGGCGTACAGCTCGCGTCGACCGCGCTGATCGCCGAGATCAGGCGCGACTGCGTGCCGGCAAGCATGCAGAGCCTCCCCACCAACCTGCACAACCAGGACGTCATCCCGCTCGGCACGCAGGCCGCTCTCCGCGCCCTGGACCAGGCGGAGCTGCTGCGCCTGATCACCGGTTCGCTCGGGCTCGGGCTACGCCAGGCCGTGCACGTGGGGGCCCGGCGGCCCACGGCGGTGGGCTGTGACCGCACCCTGCAAGCCTTGGCGGAGATCCCTCCGATCGACCCGGACCGGCCGCTCGACGGAGACGTGCGACGGGCTGCCGCAATTCTCGAAGAACTTGAAATCTCTCTGATTTCCGGCTCGTACGGTGAGCGCCGTGACGCTTGATTATCTGATCATCGGGGCCGGTCCGGCCGGTCTTCAACTCGCAGCCCTGTTCGAGGCCGAGGGCAAGCGTGACTATCTGGTGCTTGAGGGCGCCGACGAACCGGGGGCGTTCTTCGCCACCTATCCGCGACACCGCCAACTCATCTCGATCAACAAACCGCGCACCGGCTCGGACGACGCCGAGCTGAATCTGCGGCTCGACTGGAATTCCCTGCTCACCGACGATCCGGCACTGCTGTTCACCAGATACACCGACCGGTACTTCCCCCACGCCGACGTGATGGTGCGGTACCTCGCGGACTTCGCGGCGAAGAGCGGCGTCAAGGTCAGTTACGGCACCCGGGTGACCCGGGTGGCGAAGCACGACGACGGGTTCACCGTCGAGGCCGGCGACCGGCGCTGGGAGGCCCGCGCGGTGATCGTCGCCACCGGCGTGTCGAAGACCTACCAGCCGGACATCGCGGGATTCGAACTGGCCGAGGGGTACGACGTGATGAGCGTCGACCCACGTGACTATCTCGACCAGAAGGTGCTGATCATCGGCAAGGGCAACTCCGCCTTCGAGACCGCCGACAACCTCATGGAGACCACGACACTGATCCACGTCGCGGGGCCCAGCTCGGTCCGGATGGCGTGGCGTACCCATTACGTCGGGCATCTGCGCGCGGTGAACAACAACTTCCTCGACACCTATCAGCTCAAGTCGGCGAACGCGATCCTCGACGGCACGATCAAGAGCATCAAGCGTGACGGTACGGGCTACCGGGTCGAGTTCAGCTTCTCGCGGGCGAACGAGGTAGTGAAGGAACTGCACTACGACCGGGTGCTGGCGTGTACGGGATTCCGTTTCGACGACTCGATTTTCGACTCCTCGGCCCGGCCACAGCTCGCCATCAGGGACCGATTCCCGGCGCAGACCGAAGCGTGGGAGTCGGTGAACGTCCCGGGGCTGTTCTTCGCCGGGACGATCTCCCAGGAGCGCGACTTCAGGAAGTCCACGAGCGGGTTCGTGCACGGCTTCCGCTACGCCGTACGCGCACTGCACCGGATCCTGTCCCGCCGCTACGACGCCACGGACTGGCCGGCCGAGACCCTGGCCGCCGAACCGGCGGCGATGACCGCTGCCGTCATCGAGCGGATCAACCGCACCTCGGCCCTGTGGCAGCAGTTCGGGTTCCTCGCCGACGTGCTCACCGTCGCCGGATCCGAGGCCCGCTACCACGAGGAGGTGCCGGTGGACTACTTCGTGTCGACCGGCCTGCGCACCGCCGGGCACGACTACGACCAGGCGTTCGTGATCACCCTGGAGTACGGCCCGGACCACGACCAGGTCGACCCGTTCGATGTCACGGTGACCCGCGTGGCCCAGGACGTCGTGGGGCAGGCGCACGACGCGGCGTACCTGCACCCGGTCGTCCGGTTCCACAGCGACGGCAAGGTGATCAGCACCCACCACCTCGCCGAGAACCTGGAGAACCAGTGGGACCGGCCCGAGGTCCACGTACGGCCGCTGCGGGAGTTCCTGGATCGCTGCCTCGCCGGCACCGAGGGTTGAGATGGACCCGGTTCACCAGGACTTCGTCGAGGGCGGGGCCGGGCCGGAGCGCACCCTGGCCGCCAACGAGCGGGCCTTCGCGCGACGGTGGATCGTGCCCCGGGTGCTGCGGGCGACCGGCGAGCGGGACCTGCGGGTCACCGTGGCCGGCACGTCGCTGGCCGCGCCGGTCCTGGTCGCGCCGACGGCCTTTCATCGGCTCGCGCACCCCGACGGCGAGGTGGCCACCGCGCGCGGGGCCGCGGCTGCCGGCACGGCGATGGTGGTGAGCATGGCTGCCACCCGGCCGGTCGAGGAGATCGCGGCGGCGGGCGGGACGCTGTGGTTCCAGCTCTACCCGCAACCCGACAGCGACTTCACCGAGTACGTGGTCAAACGCGCCGAGTCGGCGGGCTGCCGGGCGCTTGTGGTGACAGTGGACTCCCCGGTGTTCGGACGACGCGAGCGTGACCTGCGCAACGGCTTCACGGACCTGCCGCCCGGCTACGCCTGCGAGAACATGCGCGACGCGACAGGCCGGGTCCGCTCGATCGCGATGGACCCGACGGCGGGCTGGGACCGGATCGCCTGGCTGCGCGGCGTCACCGGACTGCCGATCCTGCTCAAGGGCATCCTGCATCCCGCGGATGCCCGCCTCGCTGTCGAGTACGGCGTTGCCGGTGTGATCGTGTCCAACCACGGTGGGCGACAGCTCGACGGGACGATTCCCACGCTCGACGCACTGCCGGCGGTCGTGGCGGCAGTGGCTGGGCAGATCCCGGTGCTGCTCGACGGGGGTGTGCGCGGCGGCACCGATGTGCTGATCGCGCTGGCGCTCGGGGCGGCGGGGGTGCTGGTGGGACGTCCGGTGGTGCGGGCGCTCGCGGCGGGCGGGGCGGCTGGCGTACAGGAAGCTCTTGAGCGACTCACCACCGAGCTTGATCAGGCCCTCGCCCTGGCCGGGGCGCGGCGGCCGGCCGACCTGACGCCCGACCAGGTGGTGACCCGGTGAAGGCCGTTGTCGACCTTCGCGAGTGGATCTTCGAGCGGGTCAACGGGACCGAGGGCATTCCGGTGCCCGGGCCGCTGGTGGGGCCGGCGGACTTCGAGCGCGTCTACGGCCATCCGGCCGCTGACGGACGCAGCCGCGGGGCCGGCCTGTCGGACCTGTTCTGGTACTGGTTGGCGCCCGGCCCGCAGATGCACCAGGAGCACCTCGAGCCCGGCGAGCGGTACCGGACGGTCGCCCGGACGACCCGGCAGGTGCTCGCCATCCCGCACGCGCGCTCCGACGAGCTGGCGACGGCCGCGACCCGGCGGATCCTCGACGCGCTCCCGGCCGGCCGGATCAGCCACGTGCGGCTGCGGGACCTGATGATGCCGGTCTGGGCCGAGGTCTCCTACGAGCTGGTGTTCGGCGCACCCTGCCCGCGCGACGTCCGCGCGCTCATCGTGGCCAACGCGGACGACGTGGTGACCGCCCTGAAGGGGATGAGTCTGCGGCACATGTCCCGGCGGGTTCGGCTCACCGACTACCTGCTGGACCGGATCAACGCGGGGACCTGCCCGGTCGTGCTGCCGCCGCCCTTCACCGCCCTGGAGACCGCCTGGTACCTACAGGGCGCGTTCTTCAACACGGCTGTGGTGCAGATGTCGGAGGCGATGGCGCACATCCTGCTGTGCTCCGGGTCCGTCACGGACACGTCGGACCTGTCGCTCGACCGGCTCATCGACGAAACGCTCCGGGTGTATCCGCTCTTCGGCATCGCGCACCGGATCACCTCCGGACCCATCACCGTCGGCGAGCACGTCCTCCCCACCGGCTCCGTGCTGCTCTTCAACTATCGGGCCTACCAGCGCACCGGCCCCGCCGCGGACGACGAGTTCAACCCGGACCGCTGGTTGTCGTTGCGCCGGCAGGACGCGCACTTCATCCCGTACGGCGTGACCGCCAACCGGGCCTGCCCGGCGCGCGGCTCGGCCCCCGTGCAGCTACGCGCGGCCACCCGAGAGGTGCTGCGACGCTTCTCGGTCAGCTCGTCGGTGGCGCACACCCGCTCGCTGCCGAGCCGCGGTCCCGCGTACCTGACGCCCCGGGGTCTCCCCGGTCCCGGCCGCAACCGGCTCGCCCTGATGCGGCAGCGCGACCGGATCTTCGACGTGGGGCGGTCGGTCAAGCAGCTGGTCTGCGGTACGTGGATGGTCGTCGACGCCCGACGCCAGAAGTTGTGCACCCGATTCTTCGAGGAGGCAGGCGCGTGACCCCCACCGAACTCGCCCCGCGGTTCTTCATCGCGGTCGCTGTCATTCTGCTCTTCTGCAAGCTCGTCTCCTGGCTGCTCGGCAAGGCGGGTCAGCCGCCCGTGGTGAGTGAGATGCTCGCCGGGGTGCTGCTCGGCCCGTCGCTGCTCGGCCTGCTCTGGCCGGGCGCGCAGGCAGCTCTCTTTCCCGCCCCGCTGTTGCCGATCCTGTACGTGGTCGGCCAGGTCGGCCTCGTGTTGTTCATGTTCCAGGCCGGGTACGCCTTCACCTCGCACCGGGTGACCGGGCTCGCGGGCACTGCGGGAACGGTGTCGCTCGCGGGTGTCACGGTTCCGCTGGTGCTGGGGTTCCTGCTGGTCCTGGGCATGGCGGGCTTCGTCCCGATCCGCGCGGAGGGCGTGTCGCTCGGGGTGTCCGCGGCGTTCGTCGGTGTGGCGCTGGCGATCACGGCCTTCCCGATGCTTGCCCGGATCATCACCGAGCGCGGCCTCGCCGGCACCCGCTTCGGGTTGCTCTCCCTGGCCAGCGGCGCGATCGACGACGCGGTCGCGTGGATCCTGCTGGCCGTGGTGTTGGCGTTCGCCTCGGGCTCCGTCGGCCCGGCGCTGGTCTGTGCGGGTGGCGCTGTGCTGTTCGGGCTGGCGCTGTGGCTGGGTGGGCGGCGGGTTACCGGCTACGTGATGGGGCTCTCGGGTGACCGCGCACGCCTGCTGGGCACTGTGGCGCTGCTCTTCCTGGTGGCCTGGTACACCGACGAGATCGGGCTCTACGCGGTCTTCGGCGCCTTCGCGGTCGGCGTGGTCATGCCGCACTCGGCGCAGACCGACCGGGTGGTCGACACGCTGACGCCGGTCGCGGCGACGGTGTTCCTGCCGCTGTTCTTCACCTTCTCCGGGCTGCGCACCGAGTTCGCGTTGCTGAGCAACCCGGCCGTGCTCGGTTTCGCCGTCGCCTGCGTGGCCGTGGCGATCGTCGGCAAGTTCGGCGCCTGCTGGGGTGCGGCCCGGTTGATGGGCGAGCCGAACCCGGTGGCGCTGCGTGTCGGCGCCCTGATGAACGCCCGGGGCCTGATGCAGCTGATCGCCCTGAACGTGGGGCTGGAGGCGGGCGTCGTGAATTCGTCGCTCTTCACAGTGCTGGTGCTGGTCGCGCTCGTCACGACAATCATGACGACACCCCTGCTGAGCTGGATCGAGCGGCGCGAGGCACGGGTCCCCGCTCCTACACCGTCGCTCGTGCCCGCCGGTACCCCGTAGATTGATTGTTTGAGGAGACAAGTTTCACAACACATAGACGCGTTTCTATGTCACCATCTGTACATGACCCGCCTCCTGCTCGTCGAGGACGACTCGGAGCTACGTGGCATGGTGGCCGAGACACTCACCGGCGAGGGATACGTCGTCGACCAGGCCCCCGACGGCCAGCGTGGCCTACACCTGGGGCTCACCCGCCCGTACGACGTGATGGTGATCGACAGGCGTCTCCCCGCCCTCGACGGGCTGGACCTGGTCGTCCGGCTGCGCTCCCGTGCGGTGGTCGCCCGGGCGCTGCTGCTGACCGCGCTCGGCACCGTCGAGGACCGGGTCGCCGGGCTCGACGCGGGCGCCGACGACTACCTGACGAAGCCCTTCGACCTGGACGAGTTGAGCGCCCGCATCCGGGCCCTGTGCCGCCGGACACATGACGCCACCGAGGTGTTGCGGCTCGGGTCGGGCCAGCTCGACCTCTCCGTGCGCGACGCCGTCCTACCCGACGGCACCCGGATCGCCCTGTCCGCACGCGAGTTCGAGCTGCTGCGGGTCCTCGCGACCCGGCCGCACACCGTCCACTCCCGCTCCGAGCTGCGCAGCCGGGTCTTCGACGAGGCGGGCGCGGCGTCCCTTGTCGACACGTACGTCTACTACCTGCGCCGCAAGCTCGGGCGCTCGGTGATCCGGACCGTGCACGGCCTCGGCTACCAGCTGGGCACCCTGTGAGCTTCGAGGACACCATGCTGCGCCGGGCCAGGGCGCGGGTCAGCCTGCTCGTCGGACTCACCATGACGGCACTGCTCGCCCTGGGCGCGGCCGTCTCCTATGCCGCACTGCTGCGCAACCAGCACGAACAGATCGAACGGGAGCTCGACTACGGCGCGGTCCACGGCACCATCGCCGGGCCGCCGGGCTGCAGCTGGATCATCCTGTACGACGGCGGCCGGATCGACTCGGGCCGGAACCCGCCCCCGCCGGGCTTCCCGCTACGGTCCGCCATCGACGCGGTGGCCCGTGACCGCCAGGTCCGCAGCGACAAGGTCGAGCGCAACGGCACCACCTATTACGTCCGTACCCAGCCCCGCGGCTCGGGCGTCGTGCAGGCGGTCTTCGACGCGCGCTTCCAGCTCGCCGACCGCCGTCACCTGCTCGCCGCCTTCCTCCTCGCCGCGGTGGTCGGCCTCGCCGCGGCGGTGTTCACCGGCATCGTGGTGGGCCGCCGGGCCGTGGCGCCGCTCGCCGAGGCGCTCGGCCGGCAACGCCGTTTCGTCGCCGACGCCAGCCACGAGCTGCGCACCCCCATCGCCCAGGTCCACACCCGCGCCCAGATCCTGGCCCGCCGCGCCGGTGGCGACCGCGCCGACTACGACCGCCTGATCGAGACCACCCGTCGCCTCGGCGAGATCGTCGACGAGCTCCTGCTCTCCGCCCGCCTCGCCGCCACCCCGGCCGACCGGCACCCCTCCGAGCCCGTCAATCTGGCCCTGCTCGCCGCCCAGGCCGTCGACTGCGAGGCCGACCGCGCGGCAGAGCAGGGTGTCCAGCTGCATCTGACCGTCCCGGAGGCTCCGGTCCTCGTGCCCGGCATCGCCTCGGCGCTGCGTCGCATGGTCGGCGAACTGCTCGCCAACGCCCTGACCCACACCCCGACCGGCGGCCGCATCGACGTCGCCCTGCGCACCACCCGCCGTGGCGCGGACCTGGTGGTGACCGACAGCGGAGCCGGATTCGACCCCGCCGACGCCGAGCGCCTCTTCGACCGCTTCCACAGGGGTGCCGGGGCCAAGGACCGGCGCTTCGGTCTGGGCCTCGCACTCCTGCGCGAGGTGGTGACCAGCCACGGCGGGACGATCGCCGCCGACAGCCGCCCCGGCGCCGGGGCGACCTTCACCGTTCGGCTGCCGACGATTCCACAGCGGGCCACCACGGCGGGAAAACACTAGTCACAATCGCCCCACACACCACTGCGACACCTCCCCCGCACCGCCCGGCGAGCACGCTGGGCGGCGGGAATCCCCCGGGTGGGCGCGGCGTTTCGATACTCGGAACCGCTTGCACCGAGGAGGCAGACATGAAGGTACGTAGCTCGTTGCGTGCACTGAAGCAGAAGCCGGGTTCGGTGGTGGTCCGCCGTCGTGGCCGGGTCGTCGTGGTGAACCGCGCGAACCCGCAGTGGAAGAGCCGCCAGGGCTGATAACCCCTGTCGGACATGATGCATTGCGCGCCCCGACCGGGTCACTACCGGTCGGGGCGTTCTTAACTTCACGCTAGGGTGCGGCGGAAACCGCCCCGACGAGGAGGCATCTGTGTACATCTTGGAACTGTCCTTCGGCGACGATCCCGACCGGCTTGCCGCTCGGCCCGCGCACCGGGAACGCCTCCAGGCGCTGCACCAAAAGGGCTGGTTGACCATGGCCGGGCCGTTCTCCGACGACTCCGGCGCGCTCCTGATCTTCGACGTCCCGGACGCCGAGGCGTTCGCCGCGATCGTCGCCGAGGACCCCTATTACCGCACCCCCGGAGTGACGATCGTCAGCCAGCGGGAGTGGTCGCCGATCGTCCGATAGACGCAGGACGAACAGGTGTGGACGAAAAGCAGCGGCCCGGTTGAGGGTCATCAACCGGGCCGCTGCCCTACGTCCTTGGCGCCGTTTCGGATTCAGCCCTTGATCAGAGGGGCGAGGCTAGGGCCCGTCGCAGGAAGCCGAGTCGCTGCCCCGGCCCCAGTCTTCGCCGTTCGGGCCGTAGACACTGGCGTAGAGGCTGTAATCTCCACCCCCGTATGACTCGTGCTCGTCCACCCGGGTGCTCCAGAAACCGATACTACTGGTGGTCAACCAGAAGTCGGTGCTCGTCCACAGTTGGTTGTTCTCCCACACCCTGAGCTGGACCTTGATGCGGACGCCGTCCCCACCGGCGATCCCGAAGGCGCTGGACTCCACCGACGTCCACCCGACCGGAATGCCTCTGATAGGTGTGTAGTAATCGGTACAGTTCACGTCCGCGTAGACGTCAGGTATCCGGAAGCTGGCGGTGTTCGTCGAAGCGCTCTCTCCGGCCATGTTCTCCGCCACAACCTTGAACTCGTAGCGGTCACCGCCGATCAGGTACGGCACATACACCGAGGTGTTGGTCAGGAATCCGGCCGCAGTGCTCCAGCCGCCACCCCGGGTCACGTTACGCATGTATACCCGGTAGTAGATCCGCGGCGTCGGACTGGCAAACCAGGTCAGGGTGACGGCGTTCTTACTAACGGTGCCTCGGAGGGTGTATGGGGCCTGCGGTATCGGAGGCCACGGCCGGGCGGAGGCAACGTTCGTGGGTGCCGAGTCACCGCTGAGGTTCGTCGCCCGGACGCGGAACTCGTACGTCGTCCCATTGAAAAGCAGATTCATCGTGTCCGAACAGCAGCCAATCGACACCGGCAACCTGGACCAACTGCCGCCCTTGGCCCGCGACTCGATCCAGTACGACACGTTCGGCGTCGAACTGGCCGACCACCTCAGGGTCACCTTGCCGTCGCCCGCCGAAGCGCTCAAGTTCGACGGTGCCTGCGGGAATGGTGGCATCGGCCGCGCCGACGCCACGTTCGAGGCCGCCGAGTCACCGCTGAGGTTCGTCGCCCGGATGCGGAACTCGTACGTCGTCCCATTGAAAAGCAGATTCATCGTGTCCGAACAGCAGCCAATCGACACCGGCAACCTGGACCAACTGCCGCCCTTGGCCCGCGACTCGATCCAGTACGAAACGTTCGGCGTCGAACTGGCCGACCACCTCAGGGTCACCTTGCCGTCGCCCGCCGAAGCGCTCAAGTTCGACGGTGCCTGCGGGAATGGTGGCATCGGCCGCGCCGACGCCACGTTCGAGGCCGCCGAGTCACCGGCGAAGTTCGAGGCGGTGACCTTGAACTCATAGGTGTGCCCGTTGCTCAGGTAGCTCGTGGTCATGCTGGTCCCAGAAATGGGTAGCGAGAGTTTCTGCCACGACTGATTGGCGGTCTTGTCCCGCTGGTAGATGTTGTAGATGGCCCCTGTGGTCGGACTAGCCGTCCATCTCAGCGTTACCTGGCCGTCGCCCGCGGTGGCGGAGAGTCCGGTCGGAGCCCCGGGCAGTCCACCACGTGCCGTAATCGTCACCGCGTTCGAAGCCGGTCCCTGACCCCCCTGGTTCTCGGCTGTCACCTTGAACTCGTAGACGTGGTTGTGGACCAGCAGGCCGACAGAAGCTTTGGTCTCCTCTGTCGGGTAGGGGAGCTTGCTGAATGCCTCACCGGCCGTCACATCCCGACGGTAGATCCAGTAGAGGTAGCCCTCCGGTCCTGGCGCGTCCCAGTCGAGATCGATGGTGCCGTCGCCGGCGGTAGCGCCGCGCAGGTTCGCCGGTGCGCTTGGCGGGC
Source organism: Micromonospora sp. NPDC049044 (assembly GCF_040649215.1). Taxonomy (NCBI): domain Bacteria; kingdom Bacillati; phylum Actinomycetota; class Actinomycetes; order Micromonosporales; family Micromonosporaceae; genus Micromonospora; species Micromonospora sp. NPDC049044. The sequence goes on from NZ_JBEZFA010000008.1 coordinate 151,479, forward strand.
TGTAGCGCGAGGTGGCGGAGGCGACAGCGGATTGCGCGCCGGCACCCGACGCATTCGTCGCCGCTATCTTGAACTCATAGACGTGGTTGTGAGTGAGTAGGCCGGCCGTCCACGTGCAGCAGCTGGTGATCGGCACCGGCAGCTTGGTGAAACCCTGCCCGAGGCTCACGTCTCGCTGGTAGACGTCGAACCAGAGGCTGTCGCCGGCCGGCGACGTCCAGTTGAGTTTGATGTCTCCGTTGGACAAAGCCGTGGCTGCGAGTCCGGTGACCTTGCCGGGCAGCGGCGGCATCGGCTTGGCGCTCACCCGATTCGACGGTACGGACTCCCCGCCTTGGCTGGTTGTCGTCACCATGAACTCGTACGTGTGCCCGTTGGCCAGGTAACCAGCAGTGAAGGTGCAGCAGGTGGTGACCGGCAGTTCCAGTGTGGTGAACTCGGTTTCGCCGAGGGTCACGTCCCGCTGCTGGATCAGATACCAGACGTTGGAGGTGGCACTCGCTGTCCAGTTCAACACCACTCGTCCGTCCTCCGCTGCGGCGAGGAGATTGGTCGGTGGTGCTGGTCTTGGATAGGTCGAGGTTGCTCGGGCCGGTGTAGATGCCTGACCCTCGCCGCCCTGGTGGCTACCACTGACCTTGAACTCGTACTCGTGTCCGTGGAGCAGTAGGCCAGCGTTGAACGTGCAGCAGGTGCTGAGCGGAATTTCCAGCCGGGTGAACTCGGTCTCGCCCGTCGTCACGTCGCGCTGGTAGATCCAGTACCAGATGTCGGCGCCAAGGGAGTTCCAGGCCAAGGTGATCGATCCATCGGATTTCGAGGTTGCCGTCAGGCCCGTCGGCGCCGGCGGTCCGACCCGATCGCTCGTCGCACGGGCGATGTTGGACTCCGGGCCGGTGCCGGCGCTGTTGGCCGCGGCTACTCGGAACTCGTACAGGTGGCCTTCCAGCAGATTCCGCGCGATTGCGGTGGTCCCGTCGAAGACCGGCGAGGGCCAGCGCACGAAGTTGGCCTCACCTGCGGTCACATCCCTTGACGAAACCAAGTAGTGCGCATTTTCCGCAGCGACCGGATCCCACTTCAACGCGATTGTGCCATCGTCGACAGCCGTTGCCGTCAAGTTGGCAGGTGCGGTGGCCGGCGGCCGTTCCACGAACAGCAGAAGGTTTGGGGATCCGGTGCCGGTGCCGCCCAACTTGTTTTTACTCGCCGCCCCGACAAGCGCCTTCTTGACGTCGCTGGGGCTGTGGCCGGGGTGGGCCGAGAGCAGCATAGCGGCGGCACCCGAAACCTGCGGCACGGCAAGGGAGGTGCCAGTTTTCGGCACAACTTCGGTGTCACTGACGGATCCGGCGGTCATAATGTCGACGCCCGGTGCGAACAGTGTCACACAGGAGCCTTTTCCGCTCTGTAGCCACAACTTGTCGGCGTTATTGGTCGCCCCGACGGTGATGACCGCGCTGTCCTTTGACGCTCGCGCTGGCGAGACATCGCACGCGTCCCCACCATGGTTGCCAGCGGCGGCGACAACCGTGAGTCCGCTGTCGGTGGCAGCCCGGGCCGCATCGTCGAGTTTCTCGCTGGCTGCCGACCCCAAGCTCAGGTTCAGCACCGCGGGCTTCTTCCCCTGCGCGTCATCGATGGCCCATTCGATCCCTTTGATGATGTCCAGGATGGCAGCCCGCCCGACCTTTCCTTCACCGGTGCAGGGGAACACCTTGACTGGAATGATCTTTACGGCTTTCGCTACACCGAAGGTCGCACCACCGAGTGCTCCCGCGACCGAGGTACCGTGACTCCTACTGCAGTCTGGGATGTTGGTGCTGCCGTCGAGGACGTTGAATCCGGTGGTCACGCGACCACCGAACTCGTTGTGCGTGGCCCGGATGCCGGAGTCGACGACGTACGACTGCACCGGACCGTCGTTCGGGTACTGATACTTGTGGTCGAGCGGAAGGTCTCGCTGGTCGTCACGATCAAGGTGCCATGGCGGGTCGGCCTGCTCGCCGAAGACGTCGGCCATTGCGTCCTGTTCGACGTCGAGCACGTCCGGATGCGCGGCAAGGTTCACTGCCTGAGCCTCGGTGAGAGTCGCGCCGAAGCCTCGCATCGCCGTGGGCAGTACCGGGCCGAGGGTGCCGCCGGCCTGGGCGACGAGCTGTGTCGCGTAACTGGTCAGCCGCTCCGGCCGCGCCGCCTCTTCCTTGAGCCGGACGAGGTAGCTGCCGGGGATCGCGTCCGCGATGTTGGCGTTCCCGATCACGTCGGCTGCCAGCTTGGTGCTCCGTGGTGTGATCGAGACGGTCGTGCTGTGCGCCCCTTCCCCGGAGCCGTTGACGGCAGCCACCTTGAACTCGTACTGGTGACCGGGGATCAGCAGGCCCGCCCGTCTGCTCGTCGTGGTCGAGGCGACCGGTAGCCGGGCGAAGTGCGTCTGCCCCCCGGTGACGTCCCGCTGGTACAAGCGGTAGGAGGAGACACCAGCCACCGCCGACCACGTCAGGTCGGCGAAGTCGTCCTGCCCGGTCAGGCTCAGCCCCGTGGGCGCGGCCGGAAGCCCGGTGCCCGGCGCCGGCGGTGGCCAGGCGATGTCCACGAAACGCGGACGGTAGAGGCGTGCATCAGCGAGCGAGTCGGCGAACTTCAGACTGTTGACGTTGTAGGACATCAGCAGATTGCCGGAGGCCGCCAGCTCCGGATGAAGTCGAGCGTCGTAAACCACTTTGGATGAGCCAGGGGTGATTTCCGGGGCAGTGTAGAGCTGGATGGGGCCGGTGAATGGCCCGGTCGGCGAGGTGGATCTGTATGCCACGATCTGCGGATCGAAGACCAGGTTGTTCTCGTGCGTGACCAGGAGATATTCCGAGCCAACCTTCTGCACGGAGTAGCTGGTGCCGACTCCACTGAGAAGCCGGGCCGCTGCCGCGTGATCCGACGACCACGTTGATCCGTTCCAGAACTGCCATGGGCCGTCAAGATTTCCGGTGGCGACACGGGCGACATGGGCGAACTTCATCCGTCCCGGGGCGGTCGATGTCCCATAGATATAGGTATAGCTGCCGTCCGGAGTGATAGCGGCGCCCCAGTTCACGTCCTTGCCGACCGGCACCTCCTGCACCGAATTCAACGTCAGCGACGGCAGCGCGAACCTGGCCAGTGACACCCCGGTCAGGGCGAAGTCAAGGGGTGCGGAGCCGCTGCGCCGGTAGCGGTTGTAGATCACCCGCAGCTCTCCCGACTCGACCACGGCGTCGCCCACCCAGAAGAACTCGCCGGGTTGGGTCGGCACGACCAGCGCGTCCGGCAAGAGCGCGGTGCCGCTGTGCAGAGTCGCGCCGAGGGCGGTACCGGTCTGCACGACAGCAGAATTGTTGATCATCGGCGAGTCGGCCGACCGGCTGCCGTCGGCGTTCACAGTCCCCAGGAAGGTGTCCGAGAAGAGCCAGACGACCCGACCGTCCGGCAGGGCGACCGAGGTCGTGCCGTCACCTCCGGTCCAATGGTTCCCGGCGTCCCCATAGGTCTTGAACATCGTGTTCAGCTGCGCTGCCGTCATTGTCGAGACCGCCGCCCGTGCCGGCTCCGCCCAATATGCAAAGCCAAGCATCATAAGAATTGCAATCACTGCCGCTTGCCAGCCTCTAGCATGCGGCGTTGTTTTCGAACGGTCAATGGCCCACATCTGAACTCCCCCGTATTGACATCGGCTTCGGCCGACAGCACAGCGCACGTGAGCGGAACCTTGAGCTACCTGATGACGGTTGTCAAGATTTCGACGCGGGGGACCTACGAAGTTGGCGGCATGGCGCAGGCTCAGATGACGGCGGATCACATAAAAACGGATCAGACCGGGTGCAAACCTACAGTTCCCTCAATCGCTCACCTTCCCCACCCCGCCGCACGGGCCATGACCTCGATAGGAGCATCCGACAGTCGACAGCCCGATCCATTCAGTCGGACGCGATGCGTCATTCGGCCGAGGGGACAGCACAAAACCAACCGCGCGGTTAGAGTCTCGTCGATCACGGCTCGGTCTGGTGGCGATGGATGAGGAGGTGCGCCATGAAACGGTTGCCCCGGGGTTTGCTTGCGGCTGCCCTTGTTGCGGCGACGCTTGTCCTGCCGGCGCCCATTCGGTCGGCGCACGCGGCCGTTTCGCTCGTGTCGGACCCGGCGGCGCTGGTCAATCCGATGATCGGCACCCGGGCCGCGGCGGGGAAGGATTCCGGCAATACGTCGCCGGGGCCGAGTATGCCTTTTGGGATGCTGCAGTGGGCACCGGACACGGCCCCGCGGGTGCCGGGTGGGGGCTACGACTACGCCGCTACCGCGATCTCCGGCTTCGGTGTCAACCGGATGAGCGGGGCTGGGTGTTTCGCCTACGGCAACCTGCCGTTCCTGCCCGTGACCGGTGCGCTGCCAAGCGACAAGGACAACGCGACCGTCGGCTTCTCGCACACGGGCGAGTCGGCGTCGGCGGGCTTCTACTCGGTGAACCTGGCCAACAGCGTTCGCGTCGAGCTGACGACGTCCGTCCGCGCGGCGCTCGGTCGGATCGCCTTCCCGGCCGGACCGGCGGCCTCGCTTCTGGTGAAGGCGAGTGCGGGCGCCGGGACGTCGAACGCGACAGTGTCGGTGCCAAGCTCGACTGAGATCACCGGAACAGTGACCGACGGACGGTTCTGTACCAAGGACAACGACTACACGATGCACTTCGCCGTCAGCTTCGACCGCGCCTTCACCAGCAACCAGAAGTGGGCGCCGAGGCCCTTCGTCACCGGCGACGGCGGTGTCGTCCTGACGTTCCCCAGCGGATCGGTCGTGCAGGCGAAGGTGGGCATCTCCTTCGTCAGTGTCGCGAACGCGCGGGCGAACCGTGACACCCTGAGCAGTTGGGATGTCACGACGGTCCGGACGGCGGCGCGGGCCGCGTGGAATCAACTGCTGGGCCGGATGCGGATCGGTGGCGGCACCACCGACGAGCAGAAGACCTTCTACACGGCCTTGTACCACTCGCTGCTACACCCGAACGTGTACAGCGACGCGAATCGTCAGTACCGGGGGTTCGACGGCCAGGTCCGCACGCTGCCCACCGGGCAGGACGACCAGTACGCGAACTTCTCCGGGTGGGACGTCTACCGGTCCCAGGTGCAACTCATGGCGCTGCTGGCACCTGATCGTGCCAGTGACCTGGTGCGCTCACTGCTCAACGACTACGAGCACAGCGGGCGGCTGCCGAAGTGGTCGGTCGCCAACGACGAGTCGTACATGATGGTCGGTGATCCGGCGATTCCGACGATCGCGTCGGTCCATGCTTTCGGGGCACGTGACTTCGACACCGGCAAGGCCCTCGCGGCGATGGTCGCGCAGTCGACGCGGCCCGGCAACGCTCGTCCGGGCACCGTCTACCTGGACAGCCTCGGCTACCTGCCAGAGGACGGCGGATACGGCTGTTGCAACCACAACGCGACGACCTCCACCTCGTTGGAGTACCACACGGCTGACTTCGCTCTCGCCGCCTTCGCACGCCAGCTCGGTGACACCAGGACCCATGCCCGGTTCGCGTCACGGGCGCAGGGCTGGCAGTACCTGCTCAATCCAGTCAGCGGGTTCGTCCAACCGCGTCGGCAATCCGGCGAGTGGCGGCCCGGATTCAACCCCACGGACATCTCCTACGACGACTGGGCCGAGGGCAACTCCTGGCGGTACACGCTCGCGGTGCCGTTCAATGTCCGTGGCCTTGCCGCCGCCAAGGGCGGTGGCGCCGCCCTCAACCAGTACCTCGACACCCACTTCGCGACCCTGAACGACGTCCTCGGAACCGGAGCGTGGATGGGCAATGAGCCGAGCTTCGGCGCTCCGTGGCTCTACGCGTACACCGGCCGTCCCTACAAGGCACAACAGGTCGTACGTCGGGTGCAGACCGAACTCTTCCGGAACGCCCCCGACGGCCTGCCCGGCAACGACGACCTCGGATCCATGTCCTCCTGGTACGTCTGGGCTGCGCTCGGGATGTATCCGGCGGTCCCGGGCACCGCTGACCTCGTCCTCGGCAGCCCGCTGTTCCCGCAGGCGGTCGTGACGCTACCCAGTGGCGCGACGTGGACTATCAACGCACCCGCCGCCCAGGCCTCGACGCCGTACATCCAATCCATGCAGTACAACGGATCCGGCTGGAACAAGGCCTACCTGCCGCCGGCGGCGCTGACCGCCGGGGGAACCTTCGACCTGGACCTGGCCGCCACCCCGAACACGACGTGGGCGGCCGGGGCGGACGCCGCCCCGCCCTCCTACGGCGCCAACGCCGTCGCCGCGACGAACAACGCCGGCAGCAGCGCGGACGGCTCTCCCGGATCCAGCAACTACGACCAGTGGACGTCGAGCTACTCGGCCGAGGCGCTCGCCGCCGTCGGCATCGTCCCGGGAAGCCGGTTGACCACCGAGGGCATCACCTACACCTGGCCCAACGTCCGCCCCGGCGAACCCGACAACGTCATCGCCCAGGGCCAGAGGCTCACTGTGCACAGCCCATCCGGGGCCACCACGATCGGGGTCCTCGGCAGCGCCGAGGGCCACGTCGACGGCGCTGCCGGTGTGGCGACGATCCACTTCTCCGACGGGACGAGCCGACAGGTCACCCTCGCCTTCAGCGACTGGACGTTGGCCGCCGGCCAGGCAACCACCCGCCCCGGCACCACCATCGCGGCAGCCATGCCCTACCGCAACCAGGCCCTCGCGGGTGGTAGGGAGAACATTCCCACGTACCTGTATTCGGCCTCCATCGCCATCGATCCACGACAGAACGTGGTCGGGTTGACACTGCCTGCGACGACTGGGTCGGCGGGCCGGCTGCACGTCTTCGACATCGGCTTCGGTGGCCACCGGGACAGCGCCGGCATCAGCGACGACGCCTACCCGGGAGGCGCTGACCTCGACGGCGCCACCTACAGCTACTCCCGCCAAGCCCTTGCCGCAGCCGGCCTGAGCGCCGGCTCCACCTTCACACACAACGCCGTCACCTACACCTGGCCCAACGTCGGCGCCGGAGACCGCGACAACTACCACTCCGAAGGCCAACAGATCCCCGTGACGCCCGTCTCCGGCGCGACGAGGATCGGCTTCCTCGGCGCGGCCACCGGCTGGGTCGACGGGACCTCCGGTCTGGCCACCATCACCTACACCGACGGCACCACCCAGCAGATCACCCTCGGCTTCAGCGACTGGACCCTCGCCGGAGGAGGTCGCACTGTCAGCTACGGCAACACCGTCGCCGCCGCACTCCCATACCGCAACAGTGCTCGTTTCGGCAGGCAAGAACTCAAGACGTACGTTTTCGCCAGCACCTTCCCGCTTCTCGCGGGCAAGACGGTGAAGTCGTTGACGTTGCCCAAGAAGACCCTCGGACAGCAGCACATCTTCGCCGTCGGGACAGGGTGACAGGGGCGGGCGGCGGACGCCACTGCCCTGGCTCCCCCGCCCAACCACCCGGCCCACGGCGTGACGGCCATCACATGATTCGTCCTGCGGGCCATGGGACCCCCGCCCGGGGTCGAACGGGGGTCAAATGATCAAGGGCTTGCCCGCCACGATCGGCGAGCAAGCCCTTGTCCTGCTACTTCAAGGTGGAGCCGAGGGGACTCGAACCCCTGACCCCCACACTGCCAGTGTGGTGCGCTACCAGCTGCGCCACGGCCCCTTGCTGTTACCCGGTCGCCCGGGCACTGGGAAACTATACACAGACTGGCCGACATGGTCATCTCGCGGGGTCCCCCGCCGGGCCGGCTCAGTTGAGCGCCACGTCCGGGGGGAAGTGGGCGACGGCGGCCATCATCCCGCCCTGGCGGCGCAACACCATCGGCCACAGATCGTCGGGTCGGTCGACGAAGGCGTCACCGGGCAGCCCGTCCAGCACGAACCAGGAACCGTCGGCGATCTCCTGCTCCAGCTGGCCGCTGCCCCAGCCGGAGTAGCCGGCGAAGACCCGGATGCCGCCGATGCTCTCCCGCAGCCGCTCCGGGTCCACCGAGAGGTCGATAGTGCCGACCGCTCCGGAGACCTGGTGGAAGCCCTTCAGCCGGCGCATCGGGTGCCGCATGCGGGCCAGACAGATGGCCGAGTCAGGCTGCACCGGACCGCCCTCGAAGAGCACCGCCGGGTGACGGGCCAGATCGCTCCAGTCGCCGAGCACCTCGGCCACCGGCACCTCGGTGGCCCGGTTCAGCACCACGCCGAGCGCACCGCCCGGCTCGTGGGCGACAAGCAGCACCACAGTACGGTCGAAGTTCGGGTCCTTGAGCGCCGGAGTCGCGACCAGTAGCCGCCCGGTCATCGACTCCATCGCTCGTCCGCCGATCGCCTGACCCTCTCCCTGCATCCCACACACCCGTCAACCGTGAGCCCGCGCCGGGGTTCGATCATCTGCCGAATCCGCCCGGTGCATCGAGATCAGCCGTGCTGTCAACGCCATGCCTGGCACCATAGCCTGCGACCCGGGCGCTGGCTAAGAGCTGACCGGCAGGTGATCAGACAGTTAAGACAGCTCCCTGTTCGCCACGATGCCCTGACCAGGTACGGGCGCGGCCGGCTGGATGAGCCAGCGGGAAACACCCGAAAGGTCCGTCACATCCCGATAGATTCGGCTGATCGGGAGGGACGACTGCTGTCGTCCCTCCCGCGACACGGAGGCGGGTGGCGATGGCAACGGTCCGGGACGCGACGTACGACGTGCTCCGCACCCTCGGCGTGACCACGGTCTTCGGTAATCCGGGCTCGACGGAGGAGCCGTTCCTGCAGGACTTCCCCGCCGACTTCCACTACGTCCACGCACTCCAGGAGGCGACGGCTGTCGCGATGGCCGACGGCTACGCCCAGGCCAGCGGCACGGCCGCCCACGTCAACCTGCACACCGCCCCGGGCACCGGCAACGGCATGGGCAACCTGGTCACCGCCTGGCACAACAAGACCCCATTGATCGTCACGGCCGGCCAGCAGACCCGGGAGATGCTGCTGCTCGAACCCCGGCTGGCCAGTCGGCGGCCCACCGAGCTTCCGCAGCCGTACGTCAAGTGGGCCTACGAGCCGGCCCGGGCGCAGGACATCCCCGCGGCCGTGCTGCGGGCGTACGCGACGGCGGTGCAGCCACCAGCCGGGCCGGTCTTCCTCTCCCTGCCGATGGACGACTGGGCCCAGCCGGCCGACCCGCTGCCCGCGCCACGGACCGTGGCCACCCGGTTCGCGCCGGACCCACAGCGGCTCGACGAATTCGCCAGGGTCCTGGCGAGCAGCGACAACCCGGTGCTCGTGTACGGGCCGGGGGTCGACCGCTCCGCCAGTTGGCCGACCGCTGTAGCGCTCGCCGAGCGGCTGGCCGCACCGGTCTGGTCCGCCCCCGCACCCGAGCGCGCCGTGTTCCCGGAGGACCACCCGCAGTTCCGCGGCGTGCTCCCCTACGCGATCGGTCCCCTCGCCGAGGCGCTGCGCGGCCACGACACGGTGCTTGTCGTCGGCGCTCCGGTGTTCCGGTACTACCCGTACGTGCCGGGCGGGCACCTACCGGACGGCGCCCGACTGCTGCATGTCACGGACGACCCCGACGAGGCCGCGCGGGCCCCGGTCGGGGACAGCCTGCTCGGCGACCCGGGGCTGACCCTGACCGCGTTGCTGGACCGGGTGCCGCCGGCCGACCGGCCGCCGCCCGCGCCCCGGGACGCACCGGCCCCACCGGAGATCACCGTCCCGCTGAGCGCCGACGCCCTGTTCGCCGGGTTGGCCGCGCACTGGCCGGCGGACGGCGTGCTGGTGCAGGAGTCACCGTCCAATCTGTCCGCACTGCGTCGGCAGCTGCGGATCAGCCGCCCCGCGTCGTACTTCACCATGGCCAGCGGCGGCCTCGGCTACGGCCTGCCGGCCGCGATCGGGGTGGCCCTCGCCGAACGGGACACCGGGCGGAGTCGCCCGGTGGTGGCGGTCATCGGCGACGGCTCGTTCCACTACTCGGTGCAGGCGTTGTGGACCGCCGCGCGGCTCGCCCTGCCGCTGGTGGTCGTCGTTCCGGTCAATCAGCAGTACGCGATCCTGAAGGCGTTCGCCGAGCTGAAGGAAACCCCGGGGGTGCCCGGCCTGGACCTGCCGGGGTTGGACATCGCCGCGATAGCGGCCGGCTACGGCTGCGCCACCGAGGTGGTCGAGACGCCCGACCAGCTCGGCGCGGCGCTCGCCGCCGGGCTGCGTGCCGACCGGCCGACCGTGCTGCCGGTGCCGATCAACACCGACGTGCCGAGCATCCTCTGAGGCAGCCCGTCAGCTCCGGTGCCGCCCGGTCAGCGTGGGGCGATCGACAGGGGGGCGCCGGTGGCGACGTCCAGGACCGGCCGGGCGCCCAGCGGCGCCGCGAGGGTGACGGCGACCGGCTCCAGCTTGAGCATGGCGTCACAGATGCCGGTGGCCCGGGTGATGCTGCCACCGACCACGACGACGTCGGGCCGTTCCCACACCAGCGGCGTGATGCCGGTGTCGCAGGAGCCGACGCCGAGCCGCACGGTCATCCGGACACCGTCGACAGCCGTCAGGTCCTGGGCGCCCACCAGACCGTCGGCCAGCGGGCGGGGCGGCGCGGAGGGTTCGGGAACGGGCCGCACCGCGGTCGGCGCAACGGCGAGCCGGGCCACCGGAGTCGCCAGTTCCTCGACGGTGAACAGCCAGGCCGGGACCTGCGCCTCGCCCCGGCTCGTGCGGACCGGCACGGCACCGAACGTGACAGCGGTGACGGTGAGCGGCAGACAGGCCGTCTGCGCCGAGCTGGTGGCCCACCCGTCCGGCCCCGGTTCGACACTGGGGCCACCGGGGGTCGGTCGGCCGGTGCGCTTCGGTCGCCCCGGGCAGGGCAGCGGATCACCCTGGGCCAGCTGCTGGTACGCCTCGGCGGCGCTGACCAGCGGCAGCGTCAACCGGCCGTCCGGGAAGCGGATCTCGCCGGCGACCCGGGTGGGCGGTATCGCGACCTCGGCCCGGTACCACCCGGCCCGGAAGGCCGTCTCGGTGTCGGGAGTGAAGCGGGGGTCTCCGGTGAGCACCGTGGGCCCCTCGAGCGGGACGTACCCGGTGCGCCATTCGGAGCCGGGCCGCCACGCCTCGGCCACCTCGGCGGCCCGATTGTCGAACGCCTCCCCGCGGGGCGACGCGCTGCGGGGTCCGTCGGCCGGATCCGCGCCGGTGGCGCAGCCCGCCACGAACAGCAACGGGAGTACGAGCAACAGGGCTTGTCGACGCATGTACGGTTCGACGCCGCCGTCGACCCCCCGGTTCCCGGTCGACCGCTCAGGTTTCGCCGCCCAGGTCCGTCTGGTACGCCTCCCAGAGCAGGTCGGCACCGCTGCGCCGATGCCGGGCCAGGCTCCGCAGCAGGTGCCCGGCCCGGTACCGCAGCTCGTCGAGGTCACCCTCGGGCCGCTCGGCGATCCGCTGCACGGCCAGGATCGCCGCGGTGATCCCCGGGTGCTCCCGGGTCAGCAGCCGCACCCCGTGGTGCAGCCGCGGCGACTGGGTGAGCAACTCCCGGTAGAGGCCGGCTGGACCCTCGGTGGCGCGGACGTGCTCGGCGAAGCCCTGCCGCACCGGACGCAACCGGAGCAGGACCTCGTCACGCCAGCGCGGCTCGGTGGGCGGTGCGGCGACGGCCCGGCCGAACGCGTGGACGTCGCCGGCCAGCCCGGCCGGGCGTGGCTCACCGGGCAACCCGGTGGCGTGGTGCGGTGCGGCGGACGACCGGGCGCCGAGTGACGACTGCTGGACCGGACCGGTGACCATGGCACCTCCCGCGCTGTGCTGCTACCCCATACCGCGATGGTGAGCCCGCCCGACCGCGCCTGTAAAGGTGCCTGAGCCTGCTCATTCGCCCCGTTGACCCCGGGAGTCCCGTACGTCCCAGTGGGCCCGGAGGTACCGTCGCTCAGCCGAGCTGGGGGTGTTCCGCCAGGCGGCGCAGTTGGCGGGCGACGGTGTGCGCGTCGCCGTCCCTGCCGTCGACGGGCCGACCCGTCGCTATCGCGTCGGCCAGGGCCCGCAACTCGGACGGGGGCAGGCTGACCAGCCCCATGCCGTGCAACGCGAGGGTGACTCGTCGTCCATTCGCGCGGTCGGTAGCGATGATGGCGGGGGCCCGCTGCCCATCCGTCGGGAAGTCGTCCGACGCCTCCCGGTACGCCAGCGCCGCGGTGTCGATCCGGGCGGTGGCGAGGTCGACGCCGCGCGTCCGAAACGCGCCCCGGACCCGCAGGTTGCTGCCCTCCAGCCATGCGGCAGTACGGAGCACCCGCAGCACCAGGTAGATGCTGAGCAGGACGAACGGCAGGCCGCAGAGCCCGATGAACGGGCTCAGCCCGACCTGTTCGGTGCCACTGCCGGAATCTCGCAGCGCGCGGGGCAGCATCCCCGGCGGCACGTCGCGAGCGTCCTCGTAGGAGGAGAACGGGTCACCCGGGCCGGACAGTTGGCCCAGCACCCCGCGGGCGATCAGCGGCAGCACCACGAACGCCGCACCGACGGCCGCGACGAAGACGCCAACCACCACCGTCCAGGTGCGTTGCGACGGTGAGGCACCCACCGAAAGGCGCAGCTCCTGGCTCATCACAGGGGCAGCGTAGGCGCTCCGCGCGACCGATCCAACACGACGAAGCGCCCCGGCTGGTGGGCCGGGGCGCTTCGCTCGAGGTGGTGGAGGTGCCGGGAATCGAACCCGGGTCCTTCGCCGGTTTGTCAGGGCTTCTCCGAGCGCAGCTCGCTGTGCCTCTACTCGGCCCCACCGCTCACGCGAGCAAGTTGGTGTGACGGGCCCAGTCGCTGATTGATCTCGCCGCACGGACCCCGCGACCGGGTCCGGTTGGCCAGCCTCCTAGCTGATGCCGGCTACTGGGACGAAGGCGTTCCCAGACCGACAGACTTAGCTACTCGCCTCAGGCGGCGAGAGCGAAGTCAGCGCGTTGGTTATTGGCGCTTATAAGTTTCCGACGACCGATTCTCGAGACGACGTCGGCTTCCTCGGCTCGCTTCCCCTGTCGCTGCGTACGAAGTCGAAACCAGTCACCCCCTCGACGGGCCACCGATGTGGTGGCACTGACAAGACTAACGCCTGCCGCAACGGCTTTCATCCCGAGGCCCCGGACCGGTGCGTCGACCCGGACAAACGGGGCAATCTACTCGTCCATCCCCTTGCCGCGCCGACCGGACACCCGGGCGATCTCCCGGTCCGCGTCCCGCTTGGCGAGGTCCTGACGCTTGTCGTACGACTTCTTGCCCTTGGCCAGCGCGATCTCGACCTTGGCCCAGCCGTCGGAGAAGTAGACCTGCAACGGCACGATCGTCAGCCCGCCCTCGCGGGTCTTGCCGACGAGCTTGTCGATCTCGCCCCGGTTGAGCAGCAGCTTGCGGGTCCGCCGGGGCTCATGGTTGGTCCAGGTGCCCTGGGTGTACTCCGGGATGTGCATGGCGTGCAGAAACAGCTCGCCGTCACGTTCCTGGGCGAACGCGTCGACGAGCGACGCCCGCCCGGCCCGCAGCGACTTGACCTCGGTCCCGGTCAGCGCCATGCCGGCCTCGTACGTGTCGAGGATGGCGTAGTCGTGGCGGGCCTTCTTGTTGGAGGCGACCACCTTGCGCCCCTTCTCCCGTGGCATCGGTGCCACCCCCTCTCCTCCGTGGTCCGGGCATCGAACTCACCTCAGCCGGACAACCGATCATGCTACCCGAATAAGAAGGACCCTCCCGCGCCGTTTATTTCCGGCGGCGGGAGGGTCCTTCACAGACGGGACGACCCGTACGGTGCCTAGACGCGCAGGTAGAAGCGCAGCGTGATCCAGGCGGTGCCCGCGCTGATCAGGCCACCGACGACGGCCATCAGCGGGAAGACGACAAGGATGTCGCCCCAGGAGATCGGCGAGAGCAGACCCTGCAACGCGCTCAACGAGCGGTCGAAGAGCAGATACTTGGCCGCTACCAAGGCCACCAGACCCAGCAGCGAGCCGATCAGACCGGCCACCACGGCCTCCAGCACGAACGGCGCCTGGATGAACCAGTTGGACGCGCCGACCAGCTTCATGACCGCCACCTCACGCCGCTTGCTGTACGCGGCGACCTGGATGGTGTTCGCGACAAGCAGCAGGGCGGCGATCGCCATCACGATGGCGGCAGCCAGGGCGATGTTCTGGATCGAGGTGAGGATGTCGAAGATCTTGTCGAGCAGTCGACTCTGGTCGATGATCTCGTCGACGCCCGCGCTGTTCTTGTACTGCTCGTAGATGTCCTTGTACTGCTCCGGGTTGTTCAGCTTGAGCCGGAACGACTCGGGCAACTGGTCGGGCTTGACCACGTTCACCAGGTCGGGCGCGTCCTGGTACATGACCTTGAACTTCTTGTAAGCCTCGTCCTTGTTGACGTAGAAGACCTCCTTCACCAGGGGGTCAGCGTCGAGTTTGGCGTTGAGGTCGGTGCGCTCCTGCTCGCTCACCTCCTGCTTCAAGAAGATCGAGACTTCGATGTTCTTGTAGTAGGTGACCTTCATGTCGTCGACCTGGCGGTACATGAGACCGCTGGCGCCGAGCATGGTCAGCGAGACCGCCATCGTGATGATCATCGCGATGGACATGGTCACGTTGCGCCACAGTCCGACCAGTACCTCGGACAGGACGTATTTCACGCGCATCGGGATTTCCTCCGGGTCTCCGGCATGAAGTGTTCGTCGTCAGGCTGCGCAGGGGTGGAGAGCCGGCTCACCCGTAAACGCCGCGGGCCTGGTCACGCACGATGCGACCGCTCTCGATCTCGACGACGCGGCGGCGCATCTGGTTCACGATGTTGGAGTCGTGGGTGACCATCACGACGGTCGTGCCGGTGCGGTTGATCCGGTCCAGCAGGCGCATGATCTCGATCGAGGTGTCCGGGTCCAGGTTTCCGGTCGGCTCGTCCGCCAGCAGGATCAGCGGACGGTTCACGAACGCCCGGGCGACGGCGACCCGCTGCTGCTCACCACCGGAGAGCTCGTGCGGGTAGCGGTGCTCCTTGCCACCGAGCCCGACCAGCTCCAGCACCTCCGGCACGACCCGGCGGGCAACCGCCTTGGTCTTGCCGATCACCTCGAGGGCGAACGCCACGTTCTCGTACGCGGTGCGGTTCGGCAGCAGCCGGAAGTCCTGGAAGACACAGCCGATCGAGCGCCGGAAGTGGGGTCGCTTCCAGGAACGCATCGACGTGACGTCCTTGCCGTTGACGACGACGCGGCCCTTGTTGGGGGCCACCTCGTGCAGCAGCATCTTGATGATTGTGGACTTGCCGGAGCCGGATGGACCGATGAAGAAGACGAACTCGCCCTTCTCGATCGAGACGGACACGTTGTCGAGCGAAGGCCGGGACGCCTTCGGGTACGTCTTCGTCACTTGCTCAAGCTGAATCACGGGTGGTGAGTCTACGCGGTGTAACAACTGAGCCAAGCCCCACGCCCCGTCCATCCGGCACGAGTCGTCGAATCGGGCCTCTACCTGGAGATCGACGACGCGTTCCGCCCGCGTGTCGTTACGCTCCGTCGTTGGCGAGTTGCCGCTGCTTGCGCCAACGGATGCCCGCCTCGATGAAACCGTCCAGATCGCCGTCGAAGACGGAGCTCGGATTGCCGGTCTCCTGCTCGGTTCGGAGATCCTTCACCATCTGATACGGGTGCAGGACGTAGGAGCGCATCTGGTCGCCCCACGAGCTGGTGCCGCCGCTCTTGAGGCCGGCCATCTTCTCTTCCTCCTCCTGGCGCTTGCGCTCCAGGAGCCGGGCCTGGAGCACCCGCAGCGCGGAGGCCTTGTTCTGCAACTGGGACTTCTCGTTCTGGCAGGTCACCACGATGCCGGTCGGGATGTGGGTCAACCGGACCGCCGAGTCGGTGGTGTTGACGCTCTGCCCACCGGGGCCGGAGGAGCGGTACACGTCGACGCGTACCTCGTTCTCCGGGATGTCGATGTGGTCGGTCTGCTCGGTGACCGGCAGGACCTCGACGCCCGCGAAGCTGGTCTGCCGGCGGCCCTGGTTGTCGAACGGGCTGATCCGGACCAACCGGTGGGTGCCCGACTCGACGCTCAGCGTGCCGTAGGCGTACGGCACCTTGACCGCGAAGGTGGCCGATTTCAGACCCGCCTCCTCGGCGTAGGAGGTCTCGTAGACCTCGGTCGGGTAGCCGTGCCGCTCCGCCCACCGCAGGTACATCCGCAGCAGCATCTCCGCGAAGTCCGCGGCGTCCACGCCACCGGCGCCCGCGCGGATGGCGACAAGCGCCTCCCGGGAGTCGTACTCGCCGGAGAGCAGGGTGCGGACCTCCATCTCCTGGATGGCCTTCGTCAACCCGGTGATCTCCGACTCGACCTCGGTCAGCACACCCGGGTCGGACTCGGCCTCGGCCAGCTCCAACAGCACCTGGGCGTCGTCGAGGCTGGATCGGAGGCTGCCCAGCTTGCTGATCTCGCCGTTGACGTACGACAGCTGGGAGGTCACCTGCTGAGCCTTGGCCTGGTCGTCCCACAGGTCGGGGGCGGAAGCCTCCTGCTCAAGGCGGGCCTTGTCCTCGTGGAGTCGGTCGAGGTTGAGGACGGCCTCGATGTTTCGCAGGGTCGCGTCGAGTTCCTTGAGCTGTTCGGCGTAATCGGCAGCGGTCACGACAGGTAAGCGTACTGCGCGGACGGCGATCGGGCTTGCGAGCCCCGCGGTCCGGCGCGAAAGCGACACTGCGCCACCTTGCGCTGAGCAGCTGCGACCCGCCGGGAGCACCCGCCGGCGATCACCCGACCGGCGCGGACTTCAACCAGGACAGGGCGGCCCGGTGATAGGCGACGGCGAACTCCAGCGCGCTGGCGTCGTACGTCTCCCCATCCCGTTTGGCGTTCTTCACCTGCTCCCGGACCTGGGCGAGGGCCTCGGTGTGGTATTCGTTCGCCGAGGCGTACAGGCCCTTCAACTGGCTGGCGGAGTGCAGGTTGCCGAAGGCCATCCGCAACGCGATCGGGTTGCGGATGGTGTCCCGCCCCGGGTTCTCGGTGAGCCAACGGGAAAATGTCCGTTTCCCGCTGGCGGTGAGCGCGTACGGCTGGCTCATCCGCGGCCCCGGTTTCCCGAGCCGCACATAACCTCGCTCGGCGAGCACCGGCAACTCGCGGTAGACCTGACTACGCGTCATCGACCAGTACGGCGCCAGACGGCGCTCAGCAGCGGCCATCAACTGACCACCTGTCATCGGGCCCTCGTGGAGGAGGCCGAGCAGGGCCGCCGCCGTGGGGTTGACTCCGGAATCCGCCATGCCCTCTACGCTGCCACTTTGCGCACCCGGCGTCCAGGATTTGCCGGTTTGCCACCCAACAGGTCTTCCTAAGTGCACTGTCGGCGGCAGACTGTCCGTTGAGGACTATCGATGCCTCGCGGCATCCGGGCCGACCGGCCGGCGGCGCGGGTGACGTCGCCGGCCGATCGTCGCCGGTCAGCCCATGTGCGGGTAGGTGTGGTCGGTCGGCGGTACGAAGGTCTCCTTGATCGTCCGCGGCGACACCCAGCGGACCAGGTTGAGCCAGGAGCCCGCCTTGTCGTTGGTGCCGCTGGCCCGCGCGCCGCCGAACGGCTGCTGCCCGACCACCGCGCCGGTCGGCTTGTCGTTGATGTAGAAGTTGCCAGCCGCGTACCGCATCCGCTCGGCGACCGCGTCGACCACCCGGCGGTCGGTGGCGAACACCGAGCCGGTGAGCGCGTACGGGGCGATCGACTCGGCCTGCGCGACCACCTCGTCGAACCGGGCGTCGTCGAACACGTGCACGCCGAGGATCGGCCCGAAGTACTCGGTCGTGAAGGTCTCGTGCGCGGCGTCGGAGCACTCGAAGAGCGTCGGCCGGACGAAGTAGCCGACCGAGTCGTCGGCGGTGCCGCCGGCGAGCACCCGGCAGCTGTCGTCACCGCCGATCAATTCCAGCGCGGCGGTGTGCCGGGCGAACGCCTTGTCGTCGATGACCGCGCCGCCGAAGTTGCCGAAGTCGGCCACGTCGCCGTAGGTCAGTGAGTCGGTGGTGGCGGCCAGCCGGTCCCGCAGCCCACCCTCCCAGAGGGAGCGCGGCACGTACGCCCGGGAGGCCGCCGAGCACTTCTGGCCCTGGTATTCGTACGCGCCGCGGATCAGCGCGGTGTGCAGGGCGTCCACGTCGGCGCTCGTGTGCGCGACCACGAAGTCCTTGCCGCCGGTCTCGCCGACGAGGCGCGGGTAGCCCCGGTAACGGGCGATGTTGTCGCCAACGGTCCGCCACAACTGCTGGAAGACCTTCGTCGAGCCGGTGAAGTGGATGCCGGCCAGGTCGGGGTCGGCGAGCACCACGTCGGAGACCTCCTCGCCCCGGCCGGTGACCATGTTGATCACGCCGGGCGGCAGGCCGGCCGCCTCGAACAGCCGCATGGTGAAGTGCGCGGCGAACTGCTGGGTCGGGCCCGGCTTCCAGATCACCGTGTTACCCAGCAGGGCCGGGGCCGACGGCAGGTTGCCGGCGATGGCGGTGAAGTTGAACGGGGTGACCGCGTAGACGAAGCCCTCGAGCGGGCGGTGGTCGAAACGGTTCCACACGCCGGGCGAGGATGCCGGCTGCTCCTCGAGCAGACGCCTGGCGAAGTGCACGTTGAACCGGAGGAAGTCGATGAACTCACACGCCGAGTCGATCTCCGCCTGGATCGCGGTCTTCGACTGGCCGAGCATGGTGGCGGCGTTGAGGGTGTCGCGCCACGGGCCGGCGAGCAGCTCGGCGGCGCGCAGGAAGATCGCGGCCCGTTCCTCGAAGGGCAGCGCCCGCCACATCGGAGCGGCGTCCTTGGCCGCCTTGATCGCCGCGCGGGCGTCGTCGTGGGTGGCGTGCGCGGTCACGCCCAGCACGTGCGCGTGCCGGTGCGGCTGCACCACGTCGATCGACTCACCGGCGGCCATCCGCTGCTCACCGCCGATGGTCATCGGCAGGTCGATGCGCTCGGCGGCGAGGTCGGTCAGCCGCCGCTGGAGCCGGTCCCGGTCGGGGCTGCCCGGCTCGTAGTTGCGAACCGGCTCGTTGCGCGGCTCGGGAACGGAGAACACGGCATCCATCAAGGCTCCTGGCGATCTCGACAGCAGTGGCGAAACCGGACCCGCGGGCACCGACCGGGCGGCCGGAGACCGGTCGCCGCACGGGTGGGCCGAGCAGCGGCGGGACCTCCGACAATTCTCCCACGGAGGGCTGCCCACCCTGCCTCCGCCATCGCCTTCCACGAAGGACCGGCCCACCCCTTCTCCCCTCACCGACCGGAGTCGATCCGGCGATCGGCCCGCGGTGCGTGCCCCAGCTCACCCGCTCGTGGTCGGCGGCGGTGGGGCGCCCAGCGGGCCCGCGTACCCTGAATGGTCGGTGACCTGCCGCCTCGAAGGGGAGACGATGACCAAGCAGCCCGGCCGCGTCCCGGCCGCGGAGTCGCACGAGCCGGCGGCCGACGCGACGCGCCCCGGCAGCCGGCCGCTGCCCGCGCCCGGCGCGGCGGTGCTCGCGCTGCTGGCCCTCGGCTGGCTGGCCGCCATGCTCTGGTCCACCCGGGAGGCCACCAACTCGGCGGCGGCCGGGGTGACCGCGATCAGTCTCTCCGCGTTCGCGCTGCCCGGCGTGATCTCGGCCGCGCTCGTGTGCGGGGCGGCCGTCGCGCTGGCCGGCGGCAACCTGCTCGCCCGCCGGTACGGCGACTGGGCCACCCTGCGCTTCGCCGGGGCGATCGGCGGCGGAATGCTTGTCGGGCTGGTGGCCGCACTGGCCATCAACCTCACCTACTTCGACACGTCGACCACGAACGTGATCGCCGGCACCACCGCGGCCGCGGCGATCATCGGTGGCGCGGTGGCTGCCGCGCGGACCGCCCCGGCGGTCGGTGCGGTGGTGACCGCCGCACTGGGCGCGCTGATCTTCGTGGTCGCGTTCAGCCAGGCCCGGGACCCGCTGTTCGACCTCTTCGGGGCCGGCGACAGCCAGCAGTCGGTGGTCGACGCGGCCAAGTGGGTGTCCCGCACCGAGTCGTTCATCGCGGGGCTGCTCGCCGGGCTGCTCGCCTTCGGTTACCTGACCTGGGCGCGACGCCGGATGGTTCGCCGCGATCCTGCCGCTCCGGCGCTGCGCTGGCCGGCGTACCTGCTCGCCGGGGCCGGGCCGGGCCTGCTCCTGCTGCTCGCCGAGGTGATCATCCGGGTCGGTGGCCGGTCGCTGCTCGATCTGGCCAGCGCACTCAGCGAGGCGGACGCGGTGGCGCAGACCTCACTGGGCACCTCGCGGGTGGACAACGGCATCTGGGTGCTCTTCGTGGGGGCACTGACCGCGCTCATCGCGTTCGGCCGCACACTCGGCCCGGCACACGCCGAGGACGACGAACCGACCGCCGACCCGGAGGCCGGCGCGCACCAGGTCGACCCGGCGGCCGACGAGCCGGACCCGGCCGAGGCGTTCGACACGGACCCGGCCAAGGCGGATCCAGCCCGCTGACATCGGCGGCCGGAGCGCGGGGCCGGCTCAGCTGGCCGCGTGCAGCAGCAGGTCCAGCTCCGTCACGTCGTACCACTCAAGCTCGTGGTCCTCCGCGCCATCGACCGTGAACTGGGCGTCCGGATCGCCGGCGGCCGCCTCCGCCACCACCTCGGCCGCCGCGGCGACCTCCGCCACCGCGTCCGCGCCGTCCACGTGCAGGGCCGCGACGGCGCCCATCGGCACGGCCTCGGCCAACGTCACAGTGCTGGAACCCAACTCGCCGTCGCCCCGCCCGAGCGCGCTGGCCGGCAGGTCGGCTGAGACGACGACGCGGCGGCGGGGAGCTGTCGGGTCGGCCCGGAGCAGCTGGAGCGCCTGCTGGGCGGCCCGGGTGAACGCGACGTACTCCAACTCCTCCTCGTCCCCTTCGGCGTACCACTCACGCAGCGCCGGGGTCACCGCGTGCGCCTGGTCGGCCGCCAGCCCTTCCGCGCGCAGTCGGGCCAACATCGGTACGGTCGCCGGCACGTACACCCGGACAAGCTCGTCGGTCACCTGTCGTCTCCCCCGCCTCGTCCCCGCGCCGGCGTCCGCCGGCACGGGCGCAGATCATGCCGCACGCCGTGACCGTCATACACCCCGACCGGAGGCCGGTGGAAGTTTCCGCCCGGTGTGTCCGGTGCGTCGACCTCCGGTTGGACCGGTGCGGCGCTGGGCGTCCCGGGCTGTCGATGGCAAACTTAGCCAAACGACATCAACCCCGGGAGTTCGTGTGGAGCCCAGGTTCCTGTTGCTCTCCGACGTCGCCACCGAGCTGAACGTGTCGGACTCGCAGGTCTACCACATGGTGCGCAGCGGCGAACTGCCGGCGATCAAGATCGGTGGACGGGGTCAGTGGCGGGTCGAGCGGGCGCGCCTGGAAGAGTACATAGCCCGCAAATACCAGGAAACCGCTGAATGGGTGCAGAGCAACCCGCTGGTCGACCGCGAACCGGAGTAGCACCCCGGCCGGCCCGCCACCCTGAGGCATTGACCGACATTGGTGCGTGGTCCAGAATCGAGGATGTCGAAGGCAAACGAAAGCAAACGCAAGATCAAGAGGGGGTACGATGAGCGAGGCGCGATCCGGGCCTGCTCGGCCAGCGGTGCGACTGCGCCCCGTCCCGCCCGTCGACCCGCCGTACGCCGACGAGATCGACGGGTCGTACTGGCCGGCACCAACCCATGGTCAGCTCGCCCTCGACCTGTTCGCGGCGACCCGCCCGGACCCGGTCCGGCCACCACAACGCCAGGCCGCCCTGCGCGCCGCGCCCGGCCGGTCGATCACCCACCCGGTCACGCCAGCGCCGCCGGCGACCGCCCCGGAAGCCACCCGAGCCGCCCATCGGTTCGTCGGCAGTTGCCTGGAAGTGATAAACGGCTACCGCTCGCCGGCGCAGGTGCGGGCCCTGCTCGACCCAGCCCGAGCAGGTGACCTGTTGACCGAGCTGGCCCGAGCCTGCGAGGTGCTGACCGGGTCGGTCCGCGCGTCCGGGCGGGCGGGGTCACCCCGCCGCCGCGCCGACCGACCACTGGTCCGGCTGCTCCGCATGCGGGTCTGCGCGCCCCGGCCGGCAACTGTGGAGGCAGCGGCTGTCGTCACCGGCGCGGGCGGTCGGAGCTGGGCGGTGGCACTCCGGCTGGAACACCGCCGGGGCCGCTGGCTCTGCACCGCGCTGCACGTCCTCTGACCGCATCCGACACCGCGGCGCCCGCCACCCCCGGCAGGTGCGGGAGCCACCGCGGTGCCCGCCACCCCGGGCAGGGCAGGAGCCTCGGGAAGCCGGGCAAGCAGGCCGCCGCCGACACCCGGACACCGAAACGGGTCCCGGCCTGGTCGGCCGGGACCCGTCGGTCAGGTGCTGTCGGGTCGGTCAGTTGCCGCCGTTGGGAGCACCGTGGCAGCGCTTGTACTTGCGACCCGAGCCACACGGGCACGGCGCGTTGCGGGACGGGCCGTTGCTCGCCTCCGCCTGGTTCGCCGACGGTCGACGGGAGGCTGCCGACGGAACCGCCGGGCCACGCAGCCCGGTGGCCGGACGTTGCGGGGCGGACGGGGCGGTCCGCCCCGGTGCCGCCGGAGCGCCCGGGGCCGGTCGGCCCACACCGAGCGCCGGAGCCTGCTGCTCGGCCTGCTCGATCGCGGGAGCGCCGGGGCTGGCCTCACCGTCGATGGTGGGAGCCGAATATTGCAGGCCCTGCCGACGCGGTGCCTGGTTGAGACCCTTGGCCCGGATCTCCACCGGCTTGTCGAGCAGCGTGACCTCTTCCGAGCCCGCCTCCGGCTCCGGTTCGGTCACCTGGACGTCGATGTTGTAGAGGAAGCCGACAGTCTCTTCCTTGATGCCGTCCATCATGGTGGCGAACATGTCGAAGCCCTCGCGCTGGTATTCGACAACCGGGTCGCGCTGGGCGTACGCCCGGAGGTTGATGCCCTCCTGGAGGTAGTCCATCTCGTAGAGGTGCTCGCGCCACTTCCGGTCGATGACCTGGAGCAGCACCATCCGCTCGAGCTGCCGCACCCCTTCGGGGCCGAGCTGCTCCTCACGCCTGTCGTACGCGGCGTTGGCGTCTTCCTTGAGGCGGGCGACCAGGAAGTCGGCGTCCATGCCGGCCCGCGAGCCGCCGGCCTCCTCCTCCAGCTCCTCGATCGTCACGGCGACCGGGTAGAGCTGCTTCAGGCTGGACCAGAGCTGCTCAAGGTCCCAGTCTTCGCCGTAGCCGTCCGAGGTGGCCCCCCGCACGTACGCCTCGACGGTGTCGTCGATCATGTTGCGGACCTGGTCGGAGAGGTCCTCGCCGTTGAGCACCCGGAGCCGCTCGGCGTAGACGACCTGGCGCTGCTTGTTGAGCACCTCGTCGTACTTCAGCACGTTCTTGCGGATCTCGGCGTTCTGACCCTCGATCTGGGCCTGGGCGCTCTTGATCTGCCGGGTGACCATCTTCGACTCGATGGGCACGTCCTCCGGGATGTTGAAGCGCTCCATCACCGCCTCGACCGCCCCGGCCCGGAACCGCCGCATCAGCTCGTCCTGCAGGGACAGGTAGAAACGGGACTCGCCCGGGTCACCCTGCCGGCCGGCGCGACCGCGCAACTGGTTGTCGATCCGCCGGGACTCGTGCCGCTCGGTGCCCAGCACGTAGAGGCCACCGGCGGCCGCGACCTCCTCCGCCTCGGCGTCGCAGGCCTGCTTCCACGTGGGCAGGACCTCCTCCATCGCCTTGGCGTACTCTTCCTCGTTTTCCAGCGGGTCGAGCCCGCGCTGACGCAGCTCGTTCGCGGCGAGGAACTCGGCGTTGCCGCCGAGCAGGATGTCGGTGCCTCGACCGGCCATGTTGGTGGCCACGGTGACCGCGCCCTTACGCCCGGCCTGCGCGACGATCTCGGCCTCCCGCGCGTGGAACTTGGCGTTCAGCACGTTGTGCGGGATGCCCCGGCGGCGCAGCAGCTGGGAGAGGATCTCGGAGTTTTCCACCGAGACGGTGCCGACCAGCACCGGCTGACCCAGCTGGTGCCGCTCGGCGATGTCCTCGATGACGGCGTTGAACTTGGCCTTCTCGGTCTTGTAGATGACGTCCGGCCGGTCTTCGCGGACCATCGGGCGGTGGGTCGGGATCGTCACGACACCGACCTTGTAGACCTTGTTGAACTCGCTCGCCTCGGTCTGCGCCGTGCCGGTCATCCCGGACAGCTTCTCGTAGAGACGGAAGTAGTTCTGCAGGGTGATGGTGGCAAGAGTCTGGTTCTCCTGCTTGATCTCCACCCCCTCCTTGGCCTCGATCGCCTGGTGCATGCCCTCGTTGTAGCGGCGGCCGTGCAGGATGCGACCGGTGAACTCGTCGACGATCAGGACCTCGCCGTCGCTGACGATGTAGTCCTTGTCGCGCTTGTAGAGCTCCTTGGCCTTGATGGCGTTGTTGAGGTAGCCGACCAACGGGGTGTTCACCGACTCGTACAGGTTGTCGATGCCGAGCCGGTCCTCGACCTTGGCGACACCCCGCTCGGTGACCGCGATGGTGCGCTTGGAGTGGTCGACCTCGTAGTCGCCCTCGCCGTCGGTGCCGGGCTGGAGCCGGGCCACCACTCCGGCGAACTCGCCGTACCAGCGGGCCGAGTGCTCGGCCGGGCCGGAGATGATCAGCGGGGTGCGGGCCTCGTCGATCAGGATCGAGTCGACCTCGTCGACCACCGCGAAGTTGTGGCCACGCTGCACCAGCTCGTCCTTCGACCAGGCCATGTTGTCGCGCAGGTAGTCGAAGCCGAACTCGTTGTTGGTGCCGTAGGTGATGTCGCACTCGTAGGCGGCCTTGTGCTCGCTGGCCGGCCGGTTGGGCAGCACCACACCGACGGTCAGCCCGAGGAACTCGTGCACCCGACCCATCCACGCCGCGTCCCGCTGGGCGAGGTAGTCGTTGACCGTGATCACGTGCACGCCCTTGCCGGACAGCGCGTTGAGGTAGACGGCCATGACCGAGGTCAGCGTCTTACCCTCACCGGTCTTCATCTCGGCGATGTTGCCGAAGTGCAGTGCCGCGCCGCCCATCACCTGGACGTCGTACGGGCGCTGGCCGAGCACCCGGGCGGCCGCCTCGCGGGCCACCGCGAACGCCTCCGGCAGCAGGTCGTCGAGGGTTTCCCCGTCGGCGAGCCGCTCCCGGAACTGTTCGGTCATGCCGGCCAGCTCCTCGTCGGTGAGGTTGACGTAGTCGTCCTCGATCGAGGTGACGGCGGCGGCGATGGCCTTGAGCCGGCGCACCATGCGGCCCTCGCCCGCGTTAAGGACCTTTTCCAGAATCGACACGGATCAACGCTCCCCTAGACAGTCTCGAACCATCGTAGGCGCTCCATCGGCGCAATGGTCACTGGTGGCGGGGGTCGACCCCGCCGAACCCGACATAATTCGCGTCCTGCGCACCCCTCGAACGTTATCCGGTTACGCCGTCGGCGAACGGTGCGGCACCATGCACGGATGGAGCCCGTGGAGATCATCGAGGACGGCGTGCTGCTGCGGCCCTGGCGCGTGACCGACGCCGACGCCGTACACCGGGCGTGCCAGGACCCGGACATTCAGCGCTGGACCCGCGTGCCACGCCCGTATCTGCCCGAACACGCCCTCGGCTTCGTCACCGACCAGACCGGGTCGGCCTGGGCGGCCGGCACCGGGACGCCGTTCGCGGTCTGCGATCCGGCGAGCGGTGAACTGCTCGGCTCGTGCGGGTTAATCTCCATCGGCAGCGACGGCAGCGGTGAGGTCGGTTACTGGACCGCCCCCTGGGCGCGCGGCCGGGGCGTGATGACCCGGGCCACCCGGGCGGTGGCCCGCTGGTCCTTCGCCACCCTTGGGCTGCGCCGGCTGATCTGGCAGGCCGAGGTGGGCAACCATGCCTCCCGGCTGGTCGCCCTCCGGGCCGGTTTCCGGATCGACGGCCGGCTGCGGCGGGCCAACCCGGCGACGCGGTCCGACGCGGACGGCTGGATCGGGTCGCTGCTGCCCGGCGAGGTACCCGAGCCCGGGGCGACCGGTCCGGCCGGCCCCGGCACCCTCGTCGCCCGGCGCGCCGCGGTCTTCGGCCGCCCACAGCCCACCCTGTTCGCCACCACCGGGGCCGGTGAGCTGCCGGTACGGCCGATGGAAGAGCGGGACCTGGATGCCGTGACGCAGACCTGCCGGGACCCGGAGACCATCCGCTGGACGACCGTGCCGGACCCGTACGAGCGGGCCGACGCGCAGGGGTACCTGGTCTACGCCCAGGACACCTGGGCTCGGGGACAGTCCGCCTGCTTCGTGGTCGCCGACCCGGACGACAGGTACGCGGGCACCATCGACCTGCGGATCTCCTCCGGGGACGCGCTGCTGGCCGACGTCGGCTTCATGACCGCCCCGGCGGCCCGTGGCCGGGGGTACATGCCCGCCGCGCTCGTCGCGGTCAGCACCTGGGGCTGCGCCACGCTGGGCCTGGCCCGGATCGAGTGGAAGGCGAACGTGGGCAACGCCGCCTCCCGGCGGGTGGCCGAGAAGGCGGGCTTCACGTTCGAGGGGACGGCCCGCGGTGGGGTGCAGCACCGGGGCGAGCGGGTCGACGCCTGGGTGGCCGCGCTGCTCGCCAAGGACCTGACGTGAGCCCCGGCCAGGTCGTCGAGGCGCACGGGGTGCGGCTGCGGCCGTTCCGGGCCGCCGACACCGCCGACGTGGTCGACGGCTGCACGGACCCGCTCACCCAGCGGTTCGTCACGAACCTGCCCACGCCGTACACCCGGACCGACGCCCGGTGGTGGATCGACGTCGGCGCTCCGGCGGCCTGGACCGGCGGCGGCGCGGCGTACGCCGTCGCGGACCCGGCCACCGACCGGCTGCTCGGCGCGGTCGGGCTGAACAACCCGGTGCCCGCGCGGGCCCAGGCCGAGATCGGCTACTGGGTGCGGCCGGCGGCGCGGGGGCGCGGACTGGCCACCGCGGCGACCCGCGCGCTGAGCGAGCACGCGTTCGGCACCGGAACGGCTCGGCTGGAGTTGCTCACCGAGGCGGAGAACGGCCCGAGCCAGCGGGTCGCGCTGGCCGCCGGTTTCCGGTACGAGGGTTCGCGCCGGTCGGCCGGCGCGGGCCGCGACGGTGCTCGGCACGACCTGCTGGCCTGGGTACGCCTCGCCGACGACCCGCCCGGTCCGGTCGCCCGGCTGCTGCCCGACCTGCCCGACGGGGTGCTCACCGACCAGGTGGTGAGTCTGCGCCGGCTCGCGCCGGACGACGCCGAGCTGATGTACCGACTGCACAGCCGACCGGAGGTGGTAGCGAACCAGGCGCCGCCGGTGCCGCCGACGCCTGAGGCGATCGGGCGGCGGTGCCGGCTCGCGGAGAGCGGCTGGCTGACCGGTGAGATCGCCCGACTGCTGATCACGGACGTGGCGACCGGGGAGCCGGTGGGTAGCTGCGGGCTGTCGTACACCGACGTGGCGGCCGGAGAGGCGTCGGTGGGCTACGCGCTGCTGCCCGAGTGGCGCGGCCGGGGGTACGCGACCCGGGCGGTCCGACTGCTTGCGGACTGGGCGTTCGGGCCGGCCGGTATCGCCCGGCTGACCGCCGGCACGGTGCCGGAGAACACCGCGTCGCACCGGGTGCTGGAGCGGGTCGGGTTCCGGCGGGAGGGGCTCCAGCATGGCCGGCTGCCGGGCCTGGCCGGTGCCCGGCTGGACGACCTGACGTTCGCGCTGCTCCCCGCCGACCTGCGGTGAGACCGGATCAGGGAGTTGTGGCGGGAGGCCCCACCACAACTCCCTGATCGACGAGAGGCTGGTCAGGTGGCGAGGGAGATGATGCCGTAGTCGTACGCGTGGCGCCGGTAGACGACGCTCGGGCGGCCGGACTCCTTGTCCTGGAACAGGTAGAAGTCGTGGCCGACAAGTTCCATCTCGAACAGCGCGTCGTCGACAGTCATCGGCTCCGCCGGGTGCACCTTCTCCCGGGCGATGTGCCACGGCTGGTCGTCGTGCTCCTCCTCGACCCGCTCCGCGACGGCGGTGCCGGCGCGGGCGCCGTCGAGCGGCGCGCTCAGCGTGCTGGTGCCCAGGTCGGCGACCGGCAGGCCGGCGGTGGCTTCGGCGACGGAGATCGGCGCGTGCCGACCCCGGTGTACGCGACGGCGGTCGGCCGCGCGGCGCAGGCGGGTGTCGAGCTTCGCGATGGCCGCGTCGAGCGCGCTGTAGAAGTCGTTCGTGCAGGCCTCGGCCCGCATCACCGGGCCCCTGGAAACGCAGGTGATCTCCACCCGCTGGCAGTGCTCGGCCTGGCGCGGATTGCGCTCGTGGAACAGCTCCACATCGACGCGAATCAGTTTGTGGTCGTAGCGTTCGATCTTTGCGAGTTTCTCGGCTACGTGCACCCGGTAATGGTCCGGCACTTCTACGTTTCGGCCCTTGACCACGATGTCCACGTGACCTCCCTTGTTCGGACGGTCTTCGATCCGGCAACCCGGTCGCGCGCCGTGGGGGGACCCGCTGGCGTCGACCGGTTGGTACGGCTACGCCTCCTCTCACCGCCGGGGGTGGGTGGAACGACCTCCTACCCCCGACAGCGAAACGCTAACTCCTGTTCGCCCGGCAGTCACCCCAAGTTGCCGAGACAGCCCAGGATTTTCCACAGCTCATACACCAACGGGTGAAACGGAAACACAGTCGGTTACGAGAGGTGTCTTTTTTGGGTCGCCGCGAGTACCGCGGCGACGCTCGGCACCCATCCGGTCGCACCCAGCGCCCTGGTCGCGGCGGCCAGGGTCACCCCGGTGGTGACGATGTCGTCGAGCAGCACCACGACCGGCGTACCGGCGGCACGGGCCCGACCCGCCGTGGCGCGCGGGCGGAAGGCGGCCTCGGCCGCCGCCGCGCGCCCGGCACTGTCCAGGCTCACCGAGTCGGGCCGGGGCAGCGCCCGCAGCGGACGGTGCACCCGCGCCGTCCAGCCGCCCTGGTCGAGCCGGGCCGCGCAGTGCCGGGCCAGCCGGTCCAGGTGGTCGCCGTAGCGGGAGCGGGCCGCCGCCGCAGTGTCCGGAACCGGGACCAGCGCCACCGGACGAGGCGCACCGACCGCCGCCGCGACAACCTCGGCGAGCAGTGCGCCGAGCGGGCGGGCCAGACCGTGCCGGCCGTGTTCCTTGTACGCCAGCAGAGCCTCGCGCAGCGGGCCGGCGTAGGGGCCGAGGGCGACGCAGGACGGCAGGCCCGGCGGCGCGGGCGTCGGGCGGACCGACCGGGGGCGCAGCGCACCAAGCGCCGCGGCGCAGGCCGGGCAGACCCCGTGCCGCAGGCCGGGCCGGCGCTCCCGACAACCCGCGCAGGTGGTGGGCAGCACCAGGTCGGCGAGGTCCGCCCAGAGGCCGGTCACCACGTCACCCGGTCAGTAGAGGAAGAACGGTGCCGACGGGTTGCTCGGTCGGACCCCGGCCGGGACCGGGGCGATGTCCCGGACCCGGTCCGGCTCGATCCGTTCGAAGGGGCTGCTGCGGTACGCCACCCCGTTCGCCTCGTACATGTACGCCCCGCTGGGCACCCGCACTGTGCGATTGGTCGGGTACGCGGTCAGATGGTTGACCTTGGCACCGAGGTCGGTCCGCAGCGGCGTCTCCAGGGCGCCGTCGACGCTGATCTCGTAGATCGCCGGCTGGCCGACGGACCCCGCCACCACCAGTTGGTCCTCGCTGCCCCAGTCGACAGCGGTGAGGGCGGTGAGCGAGGTGGCCACCTGCCGGGGTGGGCCGATGGAGACGCCGCCACCGTCCGGGTTCACCGCGGCGACGTAGAGCCGGCCACCGGCGATCAGCGCGACCCGCTGGCCGTCGAGCGCGGCAGCCACCGCGGTCACGCCGGCGGGCAGGTTGAGCGGGACCTGGTACATCCGCGCGCCCTCGTCGAACCGGTAGAGCTGCCCGTCGGCGACGACCAGGCCACGGGCGGCGCGGGCGTCGACAGTACGCAACCAGACCGGGCGACTCATCGCGGAGTATTCGGACGTGCTGCGGTTGAGGTCGGCGACCGGCGCGGCGCCCGTACCCACCGCCAGGCGGTGCCGGCCGGCGCTGCCGCCGGTGACGACCATCGCGGCGAGGACCCGCTGTTCCTTGGCCAACGCCAGGTCGGCGGAGACGATGCCGCGGTTGGCCCCGGGTGCCAGCGGCACGGTGCCGCTGAGTTCGCTGCCGAAGTCGAGCGGATGGATGGCGCCCTCGTACAGGCCGAACCGCTGCGGGCCCTCGGCGTTGGGGTAGAGCGGGTGGGTGTTGCGCCGCTCGCTCAGGTCCTGCACGGGCAGCGAGTTGTTGCGGATCTTCAACTCCAGCGCACCCGGGAGATCCCCGAGCGACCAGGCGATCTGCGTGATCAACTGGTCGATGCTGGTCTGGTCGTCGTCGGACATGTCCAGGTTGATCTCCCACCGACCGTTGCCGCCGGTGGCGTTGTTGATCAGCTCGGTGCGGTCGGGGAGCCCGACGACGCCCGGGCGCAACCAGTCGGAGGGGCCGCCGACCAGCCACTTCACCACCTCGTTGACCCGACGCTCGGCCGGCACCGCGAGCGGCCGGTAGCGCTGGTCGGGCACGAGCCGGGTGCCGTCCGAACTCCAAAAGTAGATCGACTCGTCCTGGTAGTAGCGACGAAGGGCGGCGTCGCTGAGCAGCAGCACGTTCGGCGGGTCGAAAATGTACAACCCGGCCCGCTCGTCGTTGACACCGCCGTCGAACGCCGCGCTGCGGATCCCGAACTCGTACTCCGTCTCGGTCGCCACCGGCGGTGCCAGGGTGCCGTTGGCCCGCAGTACGCCGATCTGCTGCACGGTGATCTTGACAGTGGTGGTCGAGTCGCTGTTGAGGGTGTAGACCGCCTCCCGCAGCCGCACCACGTTCAGCGCGACCTCGCTGCCCTTCTTCTCCTGCAGGCGGGACTTGTTCTCCGGGGCGACGAAGGCCTTGACCCGCTCGTACGCCCGATCCGGCTCGCCGGCGGCAGCGGACAGGAAGTTGCGGACGAACGCCTCGTTGACGCTGCCGCTGGCGGTACGCGTCGGCGGCTCGTTGCTCGGACCGTTCACCACGCCGGCCTCGGTAGCGGTCCCGCCCCTGCCGTCCACCCGAACGTCGGACGCCGCCGGGATGCCGCAGCCGCCACCCAGCAGCACCACGCCGAGCGCCGCGACCAGCGTCGGCCGTCTCATGAGCGCACCTCCGCCCGCTGTCCCTCTCCGGCCGGCGCCGGGTCGATCGCCAGTGCGCCACCGGTGCCGGGCCCGATGGCAAGCGGACCACGGTCGCGGGGGCCGCCGAACGGCAGCGCGGCGTCGGCCGGCACCAGGCGCAGCGGTGAGGTGGTCAGCCGGTCCCCCGCACGGGCCGGCAGCGTGAGCCGGAACTGCGCGCCCTGCCCGGGAGCACCCCACGCCTCCAGCCAGCCGCCGTGCAGCCGGGCGTCCTCCAGGCTGATCGACAGGCCCAGGCCGGTGCCTCCGGTCTGCCGCGCCCGGGACGGGTCGGCTCGCCAGAACCTGTTGAACACCAACTTCTCCTCGCCCACCTTGAGCCCCACGCCATGGTCGCGGACGGTGATCGCCACGGCGGTCTCGTCCACCCCGAGGGTGATCAGCACCGGCCGGGCCTCGCCGTGTTCGACGGCGTTGCCGACCAGGTTGCGCAACACCCGTTCGACCCGGCGCGGATCCACCTCGGCGATCACCGGCGTGCCCGGCAGGTCGAGTTCGATGGGTACGCCCACCCGCTCGGCCAGGCCAGCCAACCGGTCGACCACCCGGTGCACCACCGGCACCAGGTCGGTCGGCTCGGAGTCGAGCATGGCGAAGCCCGCGTCGAAGCGGCTGATCTCCAACAGGTCGGTGAGCAACTCCTCGAAGCGGTCCAGCTCGGCCTGGAGCAGCTCGGCGCTGCGGGCCACCGCCGGGTCGAACTCGTCGCGCTCGGCGAAGATCAGGTCAGCGGCCATCCGCACCGTGGTCAGCGGGGTACGCAGCTCGTGCGAGACGTCCGAGGTGAACCGGCGCTGTAGTCGGGACATCTCCTCCAGGCGCAGGATCTGCCGTTGCAGGTTGGTGGCCATCTGGTTGAAGGAGGCGGCGAGCAGCGCGAGGTCGTCCTCACCGTTGACGACCATGCGCTGGTCGAGCAGACCGGCGGAGAGCCGCTGGGCGGTCCGTGCGGCGACGCGGACCGGGTTGACGACCAACCGGGTGACGAGCGCGGCGAGCAGCCCGAGCAGGATCACCAGGGCGACCCCGGTGGCCACGACCGTGGCGCGGGCGTCGGCGGCGGTGACGTCCTGCCGGGTCAACGGCACCAGGTAGTAGAGCTCGATCTGGCCGAAGCGGGTGGGCACCGGTGAGCCGTACACCAGGTATTTGGTGGACTCGCCGGTGAGCCGCCCGGTGCGGATCTGGCTGGCCACCTTGCCGTCGGCGATCGCGGCCCGCAGCTCGGGGCTGATCAGCGCCTGGACGTTCGCCGACGGCGCGGTGCGGGTCTGGATGTCGTTGGGGTAGCCGTCGGCAGTGATCGCCACCACCACCCCGCTGGTCTGCTGGGGGTCACCGCCGGCCAGGTAGTTGACGGTGCCGTCGATGGTCTCCTGGAGCTGCGCCTCCTGCGCCTGACCGTAGAGGGAGACCTGCTTGGCCGTGTAGCTGGCACCGCTGATCACCCGCTGCCGGACGTCGCTGCGGGCGTTGTCGAGCAGGATGGTGGTGATCTTGTCAGCGATCAGGAACGCGAAGCCGCCGACCAGCAGGCTGGACGCGACCAATGTGATGGTCACGACCCGGACCTGTAGGGAGCGCCGCCAGGTCTGGTGCACCCGGGACACCACCCGGGCGGCCCGCCCGCTCACCGCGCGCCAGATCTCCCCACCGGCGCTGGGCCGGTGGGCTGCCGTGCTCGGGGAGGGTGGGGGCGGCGAGGTCGACACAGTGCGACCAGGCTATCCGGTCCCCGCCTTGTATCCCACGCCCCGCACGGTGAGGATGATTTCCGGTCGCTCCGGGTCCGGCTCGATCTTGGCGCGCAACCGCTGGACGTGCACGTTCACCAGGCGGGTGTCGGCCGCGTGCCGGTAGCCCCAGACCTGCTCCAGCAGCACCTCGCGGGTGAAGACCTGACGCGGCTTGCGGGCCAACGCGACAAGCAGGTCGAACTCCAGCGGAGTCAGCTTCACCTCCTCGTCGTTGCGGCTGACGGTGTGCGCGGGCACGTCGATGGTGATCTGGTTGTCGGGTGGCCCGATGGTGAGCATCTCGGGGGCCACGTCCTCGCCTCGGCGCAGCCGGGCCCGCATCCGGGCAACCAGCTCCTTGGGCTTGAACGGCTTGACCACATAGTCGTCGGCCCCGGACTCGAGGCCGAGCACGACGTCCACGGTGTCGCTCTTGGCGGTCAGCATGACGATCGGCACGCCGGACTCCGCCCGGATCGACCGGGCCACGTCGATACCGCTCATTCCGGGCAGCATCAGGTCAAGCAGCACGATATCGGGGCGACTGTCACGGAAAGCAGCCAACGCCCGTTCGCCGTCCGCCACGAACGAGGGCTGGAAGCCCTCGCTGCGCAACACGATGCCGAGCATCTCGGCGAGCGCGGGGTCGTCGTCGACCACCAGTACGCGGGCTCTCATGGGATTAATATTGCATCCTTATTCGGTTCGGTGGGACCGGCGTCCGCCGGTAACGCAGGGTGCCGCCGAAGAAGCGCTCGTCGCAATCCGGGCGGCGGCGCCACGTGCTGCGGAGCCTGGCACCCGGATGAGCCCCGGGCCCAGGCTGACACCATGATCCCCCGTCGAAGCCGCCCGGCGCCACCGCGGCTCGGGCCGGTCCCGCTGTCGCCAACCTGACCCTTGCTCAGCCGAAGAGCGCGCGCCCCCAGTGGTCCCCGCCGTCGCGTACTCCGGGCGGGCAGGCGAACACGCCGCTGGAGACGTGCCGCAGGTACTCGTTCATCACGTCGTGCCGCGCCAACTGGGTCTGGATCGGCACGAACTGGCGGCGCGGATCGCGCTGGTAGGCGATGAAGAAGAGCCCCGCGTCGAGCCGGCCGAGGCCGTCCGAGCCGTCGACGAAGTTGTAGCCGCGGCGCAGCAGTTGGGCGCCGTTGTTCCGGCTCGGGTGGGCCAGCGCCACGTGCGCGTGCTCAGCGATCATCGGCTTGCCGTCGCCTCCACGCGCGGCGAAGTCCGGCTCGTCGAACTCGTCGGTCCGGCCGAGTGGGGCGCCGCTGCCCTTGGTCCGGCCGACGATCTCCTCCTGCTCGGCCAGGGAGGTCCGGTCCCAGGTCTCCACCAGCATCCGGATCTTGCGAGTGACCAGGTACGAGCCGCCGGTCATCCAGTCCGGTCCGTCACCCGGCTGCACCCACAACTGGTCGCGCAGCAGGTCGGTGTCCTCGGCCTTGAGGTTGGCCGTACCGTCCTTGAACCCGAACAGGTTGCGCGCGGTGGCCTGGTCCCGGGAGGTCGACGAGGTACGCCCGAAGCCGAGCTGCGACCAGCGGACGCTCACCACGCCCATGCCGAGCCGGGCCAGGTTACGGATCGCGTGCACCGCCACCTGCGGATCGTTGGCGCACGCCTGCACGCAGAGGTCGCCGCCGGAGAGCTGCGGTTGCAGGGCGTCGCCGGGGAACTTCGGCAGTTCGGCCAGTGCGGCGGGCCGCCGGTCGGCGATGCCGAAGCGGTCCCGCCCGTCGGCGTCGCGGAACAGCGTCGGCCCGAAACCGATCGTCAGGGTGAGCTGCGACGGGGGCAGGCCGAGCGCCTCGCCGGTGTCGTCCGGTGGGGCCTCCGGCATCCCGCCGACCGCGCCGAGGATCCCGGCGTCGCGTCCCGCGGTCATCCGGGCGGCGGCGGCCGTCCACTCCTCGAGCAGCTCGACAAGCCGGGACCGGTCCTTCGTGATCACGTCGAAGGCGACGAAGTGCAGCCGGTCCTGCGCCGGGGTGACGATGCCGGCCTGGTGCTCACCGTGGAAGGGCACCGCCCCGGCCGGGTGGTCGCTCGCCGCCGCCGGGCCCTGGGAGCCGTTGAGCAGCGCCCCCGCGCCGGCCGCGACTCCGGCGACTCCGGCCACCCCGGCGCCGGCCAGGGTGATCGCCCGGCGCCGGGTCAACCTGCTCCCGCTCATCGACTCCACTCCTTCTGTCGGCCGGTCACTTCGCGACGGCTGCGGCGACCTTGCTGATCGGCTCGGCGAGCGCGTTGATCCCGTCGGAGAGCTCCTTGAGCTCGGCCTTGCTCAGTGCGGTGTGCAGCTTCCACCCGTCGCCGTCGCGGTGCTTGCCGAGCAGCGCCTCGACGTTGGCGAACTCGGTGTCCAACTGCGTGACCAGCTCCGGCGAGCGCTGCTGAAGGGCCGGGCGGAGGGCGGACACGGCGGCCTTGGAACCTTCGAGGTTCGCGGCGAAGTCCCACAGGTCGGTGTGCGAGTAGCGGTCCTCCTCGCCGGTGATCTTGCCGCTGGCCACCTCGTCGAGCAGTTCCTTGGCACCGTTGGCGAGCTGGAGCGGGGAGAGCTTCTCGGCGTTGGCCCTGGTCACGATCTCCTTGACGTCCACCAGCAGGCGGTCCGCGATCGGGCCGTCCTTGCTGATGTCGCCGGACTGCCAGAGGTCCTTCTCGATCCGGTGGAAGCCGGTGAACTCCATCCCCTCCTCGATGACCTCCTCGCGGCCATCGATCTTGGGGTCGAGGTCGCCGAAGATCTCGGCCACCGGCTCGATCCGCTCCCAGTAGGTGCGGGCGACCGGGTAGAGCGCCTTGGACTTCGGCACGTCACCGGCCTTGACCGCGGTGACGAACTCCTCGGTCTTGTCCAGCAGCGCGTCGGTCTGGCTCTTGACGTAGCGCTGGTAGTTCTCGGCCGCGCCGGCCAACGCGGCGTCGGCGGTGAGCGGCTGCGCCGACCCGCTGACCTTGAGCGCACCCCGGATGCCCTTGCCGCTCATCCCGGGCTTGCAGGCCGTCTGGTAGGTGCCGGCCGGCAACTCCACGTGCAGCTCACGGCTCAGCCCCGGGGCGATGTTCTCCACCTCGCCCATGACCCGGTCGCCGTCGGCGTACACGTAGAACTCCGTCACCTTGGCACCGGAATTGGTGATCTTGAAGGTGGCGGTGCCGGCGCCCAGGTCCGTGGTGCCGACCTCGCAGGCGGTGTCCGTCGCCTTGACCGCGATCGGCCCGCCGGCCGCGGCCGGGGTGTCCTTGTCGGCACCGGAGCAGGCGGTCACACCGGCCGTCGCCAGCACGCCGACGGCGGCCAGCGCGAAGAATCGGGTGGTACGCATCTGAGCTGTCTCTCCTCGTGGGTCAGGCCCGCTGCGGCGTGGCTGCCGCCTCGGCCTCGGCCTCGGTGCCGGTGTCGGCGCCGTGCTCGGTGACTGTGGTGGTCGCGGCGGGTGCCGGCTTGCGGCGGGCCGGCCGCAGGAACAGCAGGAGGACCGGCACGGCGTACCCGATCCAGGCGATCGTCTCCAGCACGGAGGGCGCCGGCGTCACGTTGAACATGCCGGCGAGCAGGGCCGCGTACCAGGTGGTCGGGTCGAGCGCGCCGGTGATGTCGAAGGCCAGGTCGTTCAGGCCAGGCAGGACACCGGCCTCCTGGAAGTCGTGGACGCCGTACTTGAGGATGCCGGCGGCGACCAGGATCAGCAGCGCGCCGGTCCAGGTGAAGAACTTGCTGAGATTGATCCGCAGGGCGCTCGCGTAGAGCAGCACGCCGAGCACCACTGCGGTGACGACACCACCGACCAACGCGAGCAGCGGCCCGCTGTCACCCGCCGCACCCTGGGCGGCCGAGTAGAAGATCAGCGCGGTCTCCAGGCCCTCCCGGATCACCGCGAGGAAGGCCATGCCGGCGACCGCGAACGAACCGACGGCGAGCGCCTCGGTCAGCTTTCCGCGCAACTCGCCGGCGATGGTCCGGGCCGCCCGGCGCATCCAGAAGATCATCCAGGTGACGAAGACCACTGCCGCGACCGAGGTGATCGCCTCGAACAGCTCCCGATCCTCGTAGCGCGAGAACAGCGAGGTCGACGTGTACTCGATGAGCCAGCCGAAGAGCACCGACAGCACCACGGCCAGGCCGACGCCCGCCCAGACCTGCGGAAGCCGGTCCTGGCGCTGCGATTTCACCAGGAAGGCGACCAGGATGCTGACCACGAGGGTGGCTTCCAGACCCTCCCGCAGGCCGATCAGGTAGGTGGCGAACATCCGGGCTCCGAGTTCATTAGGTACGCCTCAACTAACTTAGGCCAGGCATACCTTGCTCCTGCCCAGGATCCTCGTCAAGTTGTTCACGACAAGCTCACTCGACCCCGCGCTCAAGGCTCGGCCGACCGGCGCCGGGACGCACCCGTTCGGCTGTGCGAGGATGCCCGCCGTGAAGGGATTCCTGCCGTGGCTCGCCGTGCTGGCCCTGGTCCTGCTGCTCAGCGCGCTGCGCCTGCGGGCACTGGCCACCGTGGTGTCGCTCGGCTGGCTGCTCTGGTGCGTCTGGACCTGGTTCCGCCCCAGCCGCCGCGACTCCCGTCCGGGCTGACCCCGCCAGCTCCGTCGGATACGACGAACCGGGCCGGCTGCGAACAGCCGACCCGGTCCGGTAACGCGTCGATCAGTAGCGGTAGTGATCCGGCTTGAACGGACCCTCGGTCGAGACCCCCAGGTACGCGGCCTGCTCCTTGGTGAGCGTGCTCAGCTTGGCGCCGAGCGCGCCCAGGTGCAGCCGGGCCACCTTCTCGTCCAGGTGCTTGGGCAGCACGTAGACGCCGATCGGGTACTCCTCGGTCTTGGTGAACAGCTCGATCTGGGCGATCGTCTGGTTGGCGAACGAGTTCGACATCACGAAGCTCGGGTGCCCGGTCGCGTTGCCCAGGTTCAGCAGGCGGCCCTCGGAGAGCACGATGATCGCGTGCCCGTCGGCGAAGCGCCACAGGTCGACCTGCGGCTTGATGTTGATCCGCTCGACGTCGGAACGCTTGGCCAGACCAGCCATGTCGATCTCGTTGTCGAAGTGGCCGATGTTGCCGACGATGGCCTGGTGCTTCATCCGGGCCATGTGCTCGTTGGTGATGACGTCGAAGCAACCGGTGGCGGTGATGAAGATGTCCGCCTGCTCGACCACGTCGTCGAGGGTGGCGACCTGGTAGCCGTCCATCGCGGCCTGCAACGCGCAGATCGGGTCGACCTCGGTCACCACGACCCGGGCGCCCTGGCCGCGCAGCGACTCCGCGCACCCCTTGCCCACGTCGCCGTAGCCCAGCACCACTGCCATCTTGCCGCCGATCAGCACGTCGGTGGCCCGGTTGATGCCGTCGATGAGCGAGTGCCGGCAGCCGTACTTGTTGTCGAACTTGCTCTTGGTCACCGAGTCGTTGACGTTGATGGCCGGGAAGAGCAGGGTGCCCGCGCGGTGCATCTCGTAGAGCCGGTGCACGCCGGTGGTGGTCTCCTCGGTGACGCCCTTGATGCCGGCGGAGATCCGGGTCCAGCGCTGGCCGTCCTCGGCGAGCGAGCGGTGCAGCAGCTCCAGGATGACCGCGTACTCCTCGGAGTCGGCGGACTCGACCGGCGGCACCGCGCCGACCTTCTCGAACTCGGCACCCTTGTGCACGAGCAGGGTGGCGTCGCCACCGTCGTCGAGGATCATGTTGGGGCCCTGCCCGTCCGGCCAGGCGAGCACCTGCTCGGTGCACCACCAGTATTCCGGGAGGGTCTCGCCCTTCCAGGCGTACACCGGGACGCCGGCCGGGGCCTCGGCGGTGCCGTTCGGGCCGACGACGATCGCGGCGGCGGCGTGGTCCTGGGTGGAGAAGATGTTGCAGGACGCCCAGCGCACCTGCGCGCCGAGCGCGACAAGCGTCTCGATCAGGACGGCGGTCTGGATGGTCATGTGCAGCGAGCCGGTGATCCGGGCGCCGGCCAGCGGCTGCGCCTCGGCGAACTCGCGACGAATCGCCATCAGGCCGGGCATCTCGTGCTCGGCGAGCTGGATCTCCTTGCGCCCGAACTCGGCGAGCGACAGATCCGCCACCTTGAAGTCGCCGTCGGCGAGCGTGCTCGGCCGGGCCTCGGGCGTGCCGCTGGCGGACGCCGGGAGGGTGCTGGTCATGAAAGCTCCTGTCGAACGATGTCTGCGCCGACCTTCCACCTTACGCGCGTCGGCGACGGGCATCAGGCACGGTCCGCGGACAGCGCACGGGGCGGTCGGTGCTGGACGGACCTACCCGTCCATGCCCCGCCCGCCCCGTGCATCCCCCCGGTTTGGTTTCCCCCGCACGTTCTCGGACCGTCGTCGCGATAACGCTGCGTACTCATAGAGTCACACTCGGGCAACTCGTCGTCAAGCTATTCCGGAAAAGTCGGACTTGTGTCGTCGCTGGCGAGGGCCGGTCACTGATGTCCGGGGGTCGCCACGTACGCCTCGCCGTCGCCACTGATCCGCAGTGGCTCGCCGGCCGCGGTGCCGATCGCCGCCTCGCCGGACGCCAGCGTCACCGCTCCGGCGCCGTCGTCCACGGTGACCGCGCCACCGGCGCAGAGCACCACCCGGGGACCGGGCGACGGCAGCGTGACCGACGGCACCGCCGGACCCACCCGCACCCGGTGCAGCGCGAAGTCATCGACCGGTACGGGCCAGCAGTCCACACCTGGACCCACCGGCAACGCGGCTCGCACCGGCTCGTCGAGCACCTCGAAGCGGAGCACCCGCAGCAACTCGTCGACGTCCACCCGCTTCGGGGTCAGCCCACCCCGCAGCACGTTGTCACTGGCCGCCATGATCTCCACGCCACAACCGCTGAGGTAGGCGTGCAGGTTGCCGGCGGGCATCCAGATCGCCTCCCCCGGCACCAGCCGCAGGTGGTGCAGCAACAACGCCACGAGCACGCCCGGATCCGCCGGGTACGCCTTCGCCAGTCGGCGGGCCAACTCCGCGTCCGGGCCGTCGACAGTGGAGGCAACCACGCCAGCCAGCAACCCGTCGCGCTCGGCCACCGGCCAGCCGAGCAGCGTCCGTACCGCCGGGCGCAGCCCCGCCGGCCCGGTCCGCAACGCGTCGACCACCGGCGCCAACTCCGGTACGCCGAACGCGGCGAGCGCCTCGGCCGACTCCGCCGGATCCCGGAAACCGCACAGTGCCTCGAACGGGGTGAGAGCGACAAGCAACTCCGGCTTGTGGTACGGGTCGGAATAGTTGCGCTGCCCCGCCGGCAGCCCGGCCTCCGCCGCGTAGCCCGCCCGCGCCTGTTCGGCGTCCGGGTGTGCCTGCAGGCTCAGCGGAGCGTCGGCCGCGAGCACCTTGAGCAGGAACGGCAGCCGGCTGCCGAACCGCTCGGACACCCGCTGA
Source organism: Micromonospora sp. NPDC049044 (assembly GCF_040649215.1). Lineage (NCBI taxonomy): Bacteria > Bacillati > Actinomycetota > Actinomycetes > Micromonosporales > Micromonosporaceae > Micromonospora > Micromonospora sp. NPDC049044. The sequence goes on from NZ_JBEZFA010000008.1 coordinate 191,914, forward strand.
CCGAGCCACTGCCCCGGCTCGTCGCGCACCAGGTCGCAGAGGCTAACCCGCCGGCCGGCACGGTCCACACGTGCCGGAGCGCCCGGGTGGGCGCCCAACCACAGCTCCGCCTCCGGCCCCGGGCTGGGCACCACCCGACCCTGCAGGAGGGCGAGGGCCGAGCGGGAGCCCCAGGCGTAGTCGCGAATCGGTCCGTAGAGTGGCTCCACAGGTCAGCCCCCAGGCCGCCCGGCCGCCTCGCCCGCCACGTCCTGCGGCACGGCGGTGTCGGCCGCCGCGCCAGTGCCGGCCTCGGCGGCGGCGACGCTGTAGACGTCCGGCTCCAGGTAGATCACCCGGGCGATCGGCACCGCGGCACGGATCCGCGCCTCCACGGCGTTGATGCCGCGGGCCAGGTCGTGCGCGCTCTCCCACTCCGGCACGGCGATCTTCGCGGCCACCATCAGCTCCTCCGGCCCGAGGTAGAGCGTCTTCATGTGGATGATCCGCTCCACCTCGGGGCCATCGGTGATGGCTCGCTCGATCACGGCAAGGTCGGACGGCTCAGCGCCCTCACCGAGCAGCAGGCTCTTCGTCTCGATGGCCAGCACGATCGCGATGACCACCAGCAACACACCGATCATGGCGGTGCCGGCGGCGTCCCACCTACCGTCGCCGGTCATCAACGTCATGCTGACGCCGAACAACGCGAACACCAGACCGACGAGCGCGCCGAAGTCCTCAAGCAGCACCACCGGCAGCTCGGGCGCCTTGGCCCGGCGGATGAAACGCACCCAGGACTGGCTGCCGCGGATGTGGTTGGACTCCTTGATGGCGGTCCGGAAGGAGAACCCCTCCATCACGATCGCGGCCAGCAGCACGACCACCGGCACCCACTGCCAGGAGTCGATGCCGTGCGGGTCGTGCCACTTGTGGTACGCCTCGTAGAGCGCGAACAGGCCACCGATGCTGAACAGCACGATGGACACGATGAACGCGTAGATGTAGCGCTCACGCCCGTACCCGAACGGGTGTTCCGGGGTGGCTGCCCGCTTCGCCCGCTTGCCGCCGAGCAGCAGCAGACCCTGGTTGCCGGAGTCGGCGACCGAGTGGATCGACTCCGCAAGCATCGACGACGACCCCGTCAACAGGAAGGCGACGAACTTGGTGACGGCGATGCCGACGTTGGCCAGCAGTGCGGCGACAATCGCCTTCGTCCCGCCGTTCGCGCTCATGCCGCCGCTCCGCTTCGTCGCACGAAGCTGACCGGTCCGCGCATGCCGCGCCGCCCCCTACGGTCGTTCACTGGTTCGACAGCTCCTTCATCTCGGTGATGGCCGGGACGGCCATCGGGTCCAGCCCGTGGGCCAGGGCAAGGTAGATCGAGGCGAAATCCGGGACCGCGACGAGCGAGGCCAACCGCTCCAGGGCGGAGCCGCCCTCGGCGGTCACCACGTCACACCGCACGCCGCGACGCTCGGCGAGGGTCTGCACCGCGTCCGCGCGGCGTTCCTCGACGGCGAGCGGCTCGTCGGTGTCGTCCTCGGCGTTGAGCCCGCCGTCGCGCAACAGCACGAGCCGCAGTCGGGTGCCCTCGCCGTCGTCCTCCGCCGGATCGGCGAAAATGTCCCGCTCGCCCTCGGCCAGGCCGCCGAAGACGCCGTCGAGCAGCCCGACCCGGCCTCGGCCGGCCTCGCCGAGCGCTCCGGTGACCACCGGGTAGCGGGCGTTGGCCGACAGGGTGTCGCCGAACCGGCGGGCCGCGACGGTGGCCAGCGGGGACGAACCCCAGACGATCGGGATCGAGCCGGCCAGGCCCAGGGCCAGCGACTTCGCCGGATTGACGAAGGACTCCGCGGCGGAGCGGCAGCGGTCGGCGTCGGCGTCGAGCCGGGCCGCGGTCTCCGCGAGATCCGCCTCGTTGACCTTTACCAGCCCGAGCGAACGGGCCGCGAGCAGGACCGGCACGGTGAGCGCCCAGAGGCTGGCTCGGGCCGGGGCACGCCGGGGCACCGGGATGAACGGCGCTCGGGCCTGCTCGGCGATCGACTGCAACTGCGAGTCGGGGGCACCCACGGCGACCAGCCGGGCACCGCGCCGGTGCGCCGCCTCGGCGGCACCGAGCGCCTCCGGGCTACGACCGGACGCGCTCACCGCGATCACCACGTCCGCCGCGCCCACCCAGCCGGGCACGCCCGCGCTGCGGTGCCCGATGATCGGCACCGGGCAGCGCGGCCCGGCGACCGTGGCCAGCACATCCCCGGTACGCCCCGCGGTGCCGATGCCGGCGATCACGACGGCACGTGGGCGCCCGTCGTCGGCGAGGACTGCCAGATTCGCCTCGGCGGCCAGGGCCGCGCTCTCGCGAACCTGCGCACCGGCCGACGCGGTGTGCCGGAGCATGCCGCCCGGGTCGTGCTCGGCCAGCGCCTCCGGGTTGTCGAGCAGCGCCTCGTCGGCGTCCCGACGACCACTCACCCCGGCCGTACCGTCGATCATGACGACTGCTCCGGGCCGCCGCGCGCCTCGTCCAACAGCAGCACCGGCACGTCGTCGCGGACCTCGAAGATCCGGCCGCACTGTGTGCAGGTGAGCGTCTGCGCCTCGGCGTCGTAGTCGAGCGGGGCGTGGTGCGTGTCCGGACAGGCGAGGATCTCGAGCAACTGCGGATCCAGGGCCATGGCACGGCTCCTTCCACGTGTGCGGCTTGACCGGTGGCGGTGCCGACCGGCGCAGGCGATCTTATCGGCGAACGCGGCCGAGCACGTCGTCCCGGAGCGAGACCATCCGCTCGCGGGTAGGCGCCTCGACGTTGAGCCGCAGCAGCGGCTCCGTGTTGGAGGCGCGCAGGTTGAACCAGGCGCCGTCGGGGAACCGCAGGGTGAGCCCGTCCATCTCGTCGGCCACCGCGTCGGGGTACGCGGCCCGCACCTCGGCCACCGCCGCCGCCTGGTCGGTCACCGTCGAGTTGATCTCCCCCGAGGCGATGTAGCGCTCGTACTCGCCGGCCAGCACGGACAGCGGCAGCGACTGCTCGCCCAGCGCGGCCAGGGTGTGCATCGCCGCGAGCATGCCGGTGTCGGCGAACCAGAAGTCGCGGAAGTAGTAGTGCGCTGAGTGCTCGCCGCCGAAGACGGCGTTGGTCCGGGCCATCTCCGCCTTGATGAAGGAGTGCCCGACCCGGGCGACCACCGGCTGCCCACCGTGCTCGCGGATGATCTCCGCGACCGCGCTGGAGGTGATCAGGCCGTGGATCACCGTGGAGCCCGGGTGCTTGGCCAGCTCACGGGCGGCGACGAGAGCGGTGATCGCCGACGGCGAGACCGGCTCGCCGCGTTCGTCCACCACGAAGCACCGGTCGGCGTCGCCGTCGAAGGCCAGCCCGATGTCGGCCCCGTGCTCGACAACCGCACGCTGGAGGTCGACCAGGTTCGCCGGATCGAGCGGGTTGGCCTCGTGGTTGGGGAAGCTGCCGTCCAACTCGAAGTAGAGCGGCACGATCTCCAGCGGCAGCGCCGACAGGGCGGCGTCACCCAGCACGGTCGGGACTGTGTAGCCACCCATCCCGTTGCCCGCATCGACGACGACCTTCAACGGCCGGATGCCCGAGAGGTCGACAAGCTTGCGCAGGTAACCGGCGTAGTCGGGCAGCAGGTCGCGCCGCTCGGCCGGCCGGTTCGGCGCACCGGCCGGGCGGGCTTCGCCCGAGTCGAGCAGCGCCTGGGCCCGCTCCCGGATCTCCGCCAGACCGCTCTCCTGGCCGATCGGGCGAGCGCCGGAACGGCACATCTTGATGCCGTTGTACTGGGCCGGGTTGTGGCTGGCGGTGAACATCGCGCCGGGCAGGTCGAGCGAGCCGGAGGCGAAGTACAGCAGGTCGGTGGAGGCGAGCCCGATCTCGATCACCGAGCGGCCCTCGGCCCGTACGCCGGCGGCGAACGCGGCGGCCAGGCCGGGCGAGGTGGCGCGCATGTCGTACCCGACGACCACCGCGTCGCCCGGCTCCTCGGTGGAGTTGAGCAGCTGGGTAAATGCGGCTCCGAGCGCCTCGGCTACCCGTTCGTCCCACTGGTCCGGCACCGTCCCTCGGACGTCGTACGCCTTCACAATCTGGGACAGATCAGACACGTGTTCCACTCCTTGGCCGCAGGTAGACACCGAGCCTGAGCCTAACGGAGGGTCCGGGTCGCGCCCCGCTCAGCCGGGGAGCCGGGGCATGATCACGGTGCGACCGCCATCGTCGGGGGGCGGATCCCCGGGCAGCTGTCGACCTTCTGGCGCACCCGGCAGCAGCTGCGTCGCCTCCGGCGGCCCACCGGCGGCGGGTCGGGCGCCATAGACGCCACCGGCGGGCGGCCGTGCGGGCGGCACGGCACCCGGACCGGCGGGCGGCACGGCACCCGGACCACCAGCGTGCGGCACGGCACCGGGACCGGCGACCGGGCGCGCTGGCGGCATGACACCCGGACCGGCGGGCGGCTGCTGGCCGTACACCTGGCCGGGGCGACCGGGCGCGGCCGGTGGCCCACCGCCGGCCCGGTAGGTGGTGCCACCGGGGTTGCCCGGCAGTGCGCTTGTCGGCTCGTCGGCCGGCCGGCGGTCCTGGCGCGAACGACGGAACAGCAGCACGATGAGCAGCAACCCGATCGCCACCATGACGACGCCGAAGATCATCACCGGCGACGTGCCGCCGGACGAGGTCGCGGCGACCGCCGAGGTGTCCGGCGCACCTGACGCGTCGCCGAGCGCCGCCGGAGTCACCGCGTCGTCGACGGCCGCGACGTCGGTCGGAGTCGGGGTGGGCGTCGCCTTCTTCGAGGGCGTCGGCGAGGGGGTGACCCGCGCGCCGGTCACCCTCGCCGTGTCGCTGCCCCGGCCGATCTCCAGACCGGCCGCGTTGAAGCCCGCGCCGATCACGACGAGCCGACCACCCGAGACACCCGCACCGAAGGTCACCCGGTACCGCACGGTGATGCCCTTGCCCTTGCACAGGGTCGGCTGCGCCGGCGACGTCTGCACGGTCCCCACGTTGCCGCCACCACCGCTCAGGCCTACCGGGGACCAGTGCCGGCCCGCGTTGACCTCGACCTTCACCTGGTTCGGCTGAAGACCCTGAAGGCTGAGAACCACAGCGGTACGCAGCAGGACGCAGCCGTCGGTGCGCTTGCGCACCGCCACGTTCACTCCCTGCGCGGAACCACCGGCGGCGAAGCTGCTGGCCGCACCCACCCGGACCGAGTCGTCGTCGGCCAGCGCGGGCGAGGCGCCGAGCATCACCAGCCCGCCCACCAGACCGCAGACCGCAGCGAGCCGTGCCGCGCGTCGACGCACCGTCATGATCAACCTGCCGTTCTCCCCGGGTGGGGTCCGCGGCCAGGCTACTACCGCCCCATCCGCCTCGCCGGTCATAGAGCGGTCCGGATGTGTGCCGCGTTACGGTTTACTCGCCGTGATCCACTCGACTTCCTCGCCGTGATCCACTCGACTTCATTGATGTCGGGTCACCCCACGACCTCGGATGCCGCGACATCACCAAACCCAACTCGATCAGCCGGCCTGCTCCGCGCGGGAGAGGGCGTCACGGCAGAGCCGGTCGGCGGTGCGGGTGCTCTCCGGTAGCCGGAACCGCGGGGCCAGCGCCAGCACCTGCGCTGTCGCGTTCTCCAGGCCCATCCGATGCCCGACGCTCACGAAGACCGGCTTCACACCGTCCTGGGTCCGGAGCACCCGACCGACGATGTCACCACCGTCGCGCAGCGGCGACCAGGCACCGCGCTCGGCCGTCGGCGGATCCCACGTCCCGACCAGCGGCGTCTTACCCACCCCGATCGCCGGCAGGCCGGTGACCACCCCGAGGTGGCAGGCCAGCCCGAACCGACGCGGATGCGCCAGCCCATGCCCGTCGCACACAAGCAGATCCGGGACCGTGGCCAGGCCGTCCAACGCGCTGAGCAGCGCGGGCAACTCACGGAAGGCGAACAACCCCGGCACATAGCCAAACGCCGGACGCCCCACACAGACCGCCGAGTCCACCACGACCAACGTTCGGGCATCCAGCACCGTCACGGCCGCCGCCAGCAGGTCACCGCCCTGGGAGTACGCGACGTCCAGGCCGGCCACCGTCGCGGGCGCGCTGGGCCCCGGCCCGACCAGGTCGACAAACGGCCGCAACTCCTCCTGTACGGCCACCGCCTCCGCCACGCTGCCCGGCACCGCCACATCACCCGGTGCCACTCCACCGCCCGGCGCCGAGGCCGCCGCTCGGCCTGGCCCCGCCACACCGCCGCCCGGCCCCGAGGCCGCCGCTCGCCATGATCCACTCGACTTCATTGAAGCCGGGCCGTCCCACGGCCTCAGATGCCCCGACATCATGAAACCCGAGTCGATCACTCTCGCCGCGAACCTTCGGCGCGAGCCACCGGGGCGTCGTCGGTCGAGGTGCCGCCCTGACCCGCGTCCGTAGCGCTGGCGTCCCGCCCCGGCGCCCCGTCAACCGGGTCGCCGCCGACCCGACTCCTGATCGCGCCGACGGCGAACGCGAACGCGACCCCGAAGGCGATGCCGAAGGCCACCCCACCCTTCGGACCGAACACGGGAATGCCAACAGCTACACCGATCAGGATGCCGACCGGCCACGCCCAGACGTTGGACTTGGTGCTCTTCATACCGGACCTCGCCATCCGTCGATCTTATTCGGCCCGGCCGACTTCCCGTCCGTCCCCTGCCTTCCACGACAGCGGCAACTACGTCCACTCAGCACGGCACAACTGGCTGCGACCAAGCTCGATCGATGGACCGAGCCGGTGGGCGCCACGGCAGGCCCGGCGAGTCCGGCGGCGCCGTTGAGCGGCTGCCCCAGCGCCGTCACTGGTCACCGGCTCCGCCTGCCCCTGTTGGATCACCTGGCAAACCGGCCGCGCCGTTCGCGAGCATCAACTCGAAGGCCGCCTCATCCGGCAGCCCCGGTGATCCCGTCACGATCGGGGCAATCTGCTCGGCTTTCGCCCGATCGATATTTTCGTAGCGGTCGACGTTGCGGTAGTCGTCCAGAAAGCGCACGACCAGGTTCGGATCGTAGGCCCACGACCCACGCCGGTGGTCCCAGAGCAGCGCCTGACCTTGACCCGCATCGAGCACAAACAACCCCACCGGCAATCGACTCTCATCGCTCCGCCAGACCGCGTAGTAGCTCAGTCTGCGATCCACCTGACGGCCGCCAATCCCGGGCATACACCCGAATCAGCTGCTCGAACCCGACCTATCGACGACGGGCGATCGACGCGACCTGTAGGCCCGCCGCTTCAGCCCTGGCCCGGACCACATCCAGCAGGTCCTGCACGTCCGAGTCACCCGAGTCCGCCGGCAGCTCGATGTTGAGGTGCCATCCCCGGCTATCCACGTCGCGCCAGAGCTCGATGGTCGCCGGCACCCCGGCGATCGTCCGGTTGGCTTCGCCGAACACCTCGTTCCAGTCGTCGCCGAGACGCCCCACCTCACGCAGGCCGAGCGCAGCCCGCAGACGACCCAAAGAGCTCCGGTCCACGTGCCCGCGCAGATCAATCACCCAACTAGCCGACATTCGCCTCGCCTACAAGAAAGTCCGGATCCCGGAACTCGCACAACCCCGGTTCCGGATCGATCGAGCCCGGTTAGCGCCAGCATCACCAGCGGCCGGGAGTGCGCCTACGCCCTCGCATGCACAGCCCATCACTGCTGACCGGACGACCGCTCGCCAGTGGCGTTGGCGCCAGACTCGAACATCGCTCGGATGCCGTCCTCGTCGGGCAGCGGGGCACCCCCGCTGACGGTCTCCGCCACTCTCTCGGCCGTGGCACGATCAACGGTTTCAAAGCGGTCGAAGTTTCGATAGTCGTTGACAAAGCGCATGACTAGAGCCGGATCGAAGGCCCAGGCTCCACTGCGGTGATCCCACAGGATGGCCTTGCCTGCGCCTACCTCCATGACGAAGAGTCCGGCTGGGCCCTCCACCCGCTCGTCGTTACGGTAAATCACGTAATACGTCAACAATCTCTTTCTCCAACTTGATGGCGACGTCCGCTGCTATCGGGAAATCGGAAGAACTCAACCCCAACTCATGCACCATCTGCGGGAAGGTGATCCCTTGACGATCGAGCCACGACCGATACTTCTGCCAGGCATCTCCGCTTTGGGCCAACCACTTCGCAAAGCTTGCGTCCTTAGTTGGGAAATGATCCTCCAACCCCGGCGGGATGCACTCCGACATCCGCCGCTCGCGGTTCGTGGCAAGCATTCGCAGATACGCCTGCACCTGCTCCTCAGACGTGGAGGTCACCCGGCGTAGGACCTCGTAGTCGCCATGAGTCTGCAGCCATGCTTCCCGCGAGGCGCGCGTGTGCAACTGCAACTCAACGAAGAACCCGTCGCGAGATCGAAGCGTGCAATTGAATCCGTAAAACTTGTTACCTTCCCGCCAAAAGTTCTTCAGGCCTGACTGTGGGATGGAGAAGCCAGCATCCGCGAGCCCCACGAGCACCAGTTGAACGCCCCGCCGGTAGTTCTCCCCGGAGGGCATCTCGAACAAGAACCGGAGGACATCGTTGACTGTACCCGCGAATTCTTCGACTCCGATGTGCAGACCCCGCGCCTCATCGACGAACTTGCGTGCCAGCGAATCCAGCTCTTTGACACGAAAGGCGCGGTTACGCAACCGCACCGGCTCGCTGAGCCCCATCGACTCTGTCACGTTCCGGCCAACCTGAGTCAGCGTCTCCTCGACTCGATCGGCGACCGCGAGCGCGCGATGACGAAGCTCCGTCAGAGTCGCCAACTCCCCTGCGGTGAGCTGCGCCAACCCGGCGGTTGGATCACCGAGCTCATTCGCGACGGCCGGATCACCCTCCGGCGGGTCCGGGTCCGGGTCCGGGTCCGGGTCCGGGTCCGAGGTCGGGGCCGGAGCTGAACCCGGACCGTCAAGCAGCAGATACATCCGGTTGATGTACGGGTCGCCGTGGCCGCCGTCGTCGTCCGTCGAAGGGTGGTCCGGCAGGTCGGGCCGCTCGCTGAACCGGCCACGGGGTAGCCCGCCGAGCGGCATCGGCCGGCCGTCCCCGCTCAGTACCAGCGCGTCGATGCCGACCACGTCGGGGTACAGCGGCCGGTCCCGGACCACGCCGTTCTGCGGGTCCACGTAGAGCACGGTGCCGTTCTGGTTGAGCGCCACCCACGCGTGCGAACCGCCGTGCGGCCACTCGGTGACCAGGAACGCGTAGCTGCCGTGACCGCCGAGCAGAAGCTGGTCGTGCAGGTTGCGGTAGCCCCGGTCGGCGGCCTGCCGTGCCTGCCCGGCGTACGGGTGTCGCCCGGACGGCGGGGCGAGGAGCTGCTGGAAGCGCCCGCCGGTCACGTCCTCCACCCGGCCCGGGCCGCCTGCCTCGCCACGGATCGGGCGGCGGATGTCCCCGTCCAGGTAGCCGTCGAAGGTACGCGGAGCCGACACCCGGGGTCGCCCGTGCACCCAGGTCTCGAACATCGACAGGGTGCAGTCCAGGCAGTTGATGCCCCGGGTGGCGTCGGCCCTGGGGCCTCCGTCGTTCAGCAGCCGGAACCAGCCGCCTCGACGGGGATCGGCGGTGCGCGTAACTGTGCCGTCCGGCTCGCGGGGCATCTGCCGTTCGACGTCGACCTGGTGCAGGGCGAGCGGCGGACGCAGTCCTCCCGGCCGCCCGTACGGCCGGGAGTCGTCGATCGGCGGGGGTGTGTCGTCGCCGGTGAGCCGGGACGGACCGGAGGTCTCCACCGCCCCGAGCGCGAGCGCGCCAACGTCCCGGTTCGCCTGCTCGAAGGCGCTGGCCTCGATGTCCACGACCGCCGGCGCCGTGCTGCCAACCAGCACCGCGTCCGCCAGGTCACGCCACTGGGCGTACGCGCGTGCCTCGTCGTTCGCGGCCCGCTGCCAGCCGTCGGCCCACTGCCGGTGACCAGCCTGGTGCAGTTGTCGCGCGTAGGTGGCGTACTCGACGGCCCGGCGATCGTGTTCGGCGGCCCGGCCGCGCAGTCGGGTGGCCTCGGCCTGTCGGCGATTGCGCTCGAACCCGCTCCGCTGTGTTTCGTAGTGGCCCTGGTAGCGCTGCCGCTCGGCGGCTTCCGCCGCGGCGGCCCACTGCGCGGCGTACCAGTCGATGGTCTCGGTGGTGGGCGTCGGCTCGCCGAACGCCACGACGTCGACGGGGACCGGGGCCCTGCCCCGGGCCGGGTGATCCGGCCCGCGCGGCGCCCGCGTCGGGGCGGGTGGTTGCCGCATCAGCGGGGTGGCGACGGTGACCGGCGGTGTCGGGCCGGTGGCTGTCGTCGACGCTGGCGTGCCGGTCGACGGCGACCAGGCGACCGGGCCGGCGGTGGTGGGGTGCGGCGAGGTGCCGGGGTGGCCCGGCGGGACGGCGGTGGCTGGGCCGCTTGTCGACCCGAAGGCCCCGACCACGGGCGCGGCCACTGCCGAGAGCCCGGAAGCCGGCACCGGCGAGGCCCCGGGCGCGGCCACTGCCGAAGGCCCGGAAGCCGGCACCGGCGAGGCCGCGGCCACTGCCGAGAGCCCTGGCGCAACCGTCGGCGGGCCCCCGGGCGCGATCCCCGACGGCAGCCCCGGCGCAATTGTCGGCGAGACCCCGGGAGCGGCCCCCGGCGAGACTCCGGGAACCGGCGCCGGCGGCTGCCGTGGATCGGCGGGCGGTGGCGGCAGCGTCGGATCGGCCACGACCGAGGAGGTGACGCCTGCCTCCTTCAGCAGAGGCCCGTCCGCGGATGGGACCGGCTCGGCCGGCTGTGGCGATCGGCCGGCGGTGTCCAGATCGGACAGTGGGCCTACCGACTGTGGCGTCGACAGGTGGGCGTCGGGGGCCGGCGGTGCCGCCGCCTGGGTCGCGCCACCGTTCGACAGCTCGGCGCGCGGCGGCGCCAGGTGGTCCGGTGGTGACATGGCGGCGGCCGGCATCGCCTGCACCGGGACGCCAGGCGCCGAGACGGTGTCACTCGAACCCGCCGGGTGTACGGCCAGTGCTGCCGGATCCGATCCGAGCCGACCCCCTCGCGAAGCCGCGTCGGCCGGGGCGGACAGGTCTCCGGCGACGGGTGCCACTGGTGGAAGGGAAGGACCGGCGAATGACGCCCCGGCGAGGGCGTTGGCCTGCGCGTCGAGCCGGGTGCGCAACGCGTGGTCGGTCTGCCCGGTGGCCGAACCGGTGGCCCCGGACGCGGCGGCGCGGGCCACGTCCTGCATGGAGGTGAGGCCCTGACCGGTGGCCAGGCTGGCGGCGCTCTCGGCGAGCACCTCGCCGGTCATCTCCCGCCCCAGGTGCTCCCCGACTCGCGCCACCCGCCCGGTCGCGTGCCGACCCAGACCGGCCAGCGGTGCCACCGCCCCGCCGGCGAGGCCACCTACCGCCGACGCGCCCAGGTCGGTCAGGTCCAGGCCGTGTGCCCGCCCTGTGGAGTTCTGGTACGCCTGGGTGGCCAGGGTGACCCCGGCCTCCTCGGCGGCTTCCTCAAGCCCTTCCCGGGTGGCCCGCCTGGTGAGACCGCGCACGCCACCCCGGGCAACCTCCTTGGCGGCCCGCTCGCCGGCCTCCTTGAGCCCGTGTTTGAGGGATTTGCTGGCGAGTTGCCCCATCAGCCGCTTGAAGATCTGTTGCACCACCAGCCGGGTGGCGGTGACCGCCGCGCCGGCCGCCGGGCTTGCCGCGCCGGCGGTGAGCACCGCCGCGACCGCCACCGAGAGCAGCTCGACGACCAGGATGCCCAGCTCGATCCAGACCTCCAGCTTGGCGCCCTCGATGTCGCAGCCGCACTCCTCGACCAGCCGGCCCAGGTCGGCGGTGACCGCGAGCAGCACGGGCAGCGGGGCGTCGACACCTTCGGCGATCCCCCGCCAGGCGGCCTCGAACGCCGCGTCGACCGCCCCGACACCGCCGTACCCGTCGTGCACCTCGGCGGCGGCCGCGGCGGCGTCGGCGTACGGGGCGGAGAGGACGCCGGCGACCGCGTACCACTTGTCGGCGACATCCCAGACGGCCCGCTCGTCGCCCTCCGGCCACTGCACACCGACCACCCAGTCGAGGGCCTCGTAGATCCAGCCCGGCACGTCCCAGGGTGCGTAATCAAGTGGGTGGGGAATCGGGCTCGGCAGCACACTCATCGCAGTCGCCGTCAGCGCTGGTCGGTGGCCCGGCCGAACCGGGCGGCGCTGTCCCCGTCGGTCTGCACGCTGGCGTCGACGGCCCGGACCACGTCGCTGCCCAGCTCGGTGAGCCGGTGACCGACGCCCGCCCAGGCCCGCAGCACCGTCTGCTCGAACCCGCGGTAGTTACGCTCGAAGGCGGCGCCGATGTCGTCGCGGCCCCACGGACGGGCGCCGCTGGCAGCCTCGATCGCACCCCCTTCGACCGCTCGACGGGCCGTCACCGCCTCGCCGGCGAGCGCCAGGTCGGCACCGCCGCGGCGGGTCCGCGACGGATCGAGCCAGAGCTGTCCGTCGGTCATGGCTGCCCCGCAGCCCTGCCGAGAACGGCGTCGGCACGGCCGAGCAGCGCGGCGTAATCCCCGGTGCGCAGGAAGTCCGGCGACCCGGAGCCGGCCGGCACGACCTCGGCGACAAGGTCGCGGGTGGCGTCGGCGGCGGCGGTCGCGGCAGCCCGGATGGTTTCGGTGATCTTCCGGCCGAGCGCCCCGGCGTCCCGCTCACGGTAGACGGCCGGCGTCAGCTCAACCTCGATCAACTGACCCTGGGCACCAACGGTGGCCGTCACCTGCCCGTCGGTGGACCGCCGGGTCACCCGCAGCTCGGCAAGGCGTGTCTGCAAGCTGTCCAAACTGGACCTGAGCTGCTGGTACTGCCCATACACGTCGTCAAATCGGGCCCGTAGCTCGCGGTTGGCGTGCCGGTCCACGTGGTCGCTCACCGCTGCCCCCTCCGTCACCGTCGGTAGACCCAGCACCATACCGGCCGCCATCGATCCGCGTAGTCCGGTAGTTTCAATGCGTGATCGACCGTCAACAGGCAGAGCAGCTCGCGGCCACCTGGGCCCGTCGCGACTCGCAACGCCTCGGCCACGAGTGCACCGCGATGGTCGACGAGTTCGACCTCGGCTTCGTCATCACGTCCGTCGTCCCCACCGAGGTGCGCACGGTCCCCGGTGACCTGCCGACGACTGTCATCGACAAGCAGACCGGCAAGGTCACCACCTGGCCGCGGGTGCCGAGCGATGTGGTGGCGGATCTGTACCGCCGCAGCCAGCCGGCCGAGCCGACCGCTCCCCGCACCGTCGACCCGGCGAGTCTGCTGGCCCGGGAGATCCATCGGATCGCCACCCCTAACACCACAGCGCACCTGACCCTCGAAGGCCGGATCTGGACGGCCCAGGGCACCAGGGCGGACGTTCCGCTGCACCACCATCCGCTGGTCCGCAGCTACCTCGACGAGTTGCCTCCGGGCGACCTGGTCCGCGGCGGCGAAGCCCACGCCGAGCTGATCGTGGTCTCCGACGTGTTGCACGAGTACGACCACCGCCGGGCCGCCGAGGGCATCGCGCCGATGGGTCGGGCCGATGCGGCAGCACTGCTTGCGGACGCCCGGTTCGAGATCTTCCGGGTCCGGGAGCCGGGTGACCCGGCTGGCGGCCCCGCCGACCTGCCGTGCGATTCGTGCATCACGTTCCTGGTGCGCGCCAACGTCCTGCCGGAGGCGGCTCGGGCGTACACCGAAACCTGGGTTGCCCCGGCGGAACCCGACCCTGATCCTGGCCGGTTCCCGGCGGAGGTCGCCAACGCGCTGGTCGCGGCGGGTTGGCGACCGCACATCGGGGACCAGATCATGGCTGCCGCCGCCGTGCGGGACGTCACAGCGGTGCGGGGGGCGACCCACCAGCATGCGGTCTTCCCCGCCGCCGTCGAGGCGCTCACCGCGTTTCCCAGCCTTGTCGGTGCCCGACGAGGTCCCGGCGAGCAGGTGTGGATCTCCCGTTTCGACATCCGCCCGCACACCATCGCGCACACCGCCGACACCCTCGCGGACTTCGGGGCGGTGCTCGGCGTACGGCTCTTCCCGATCGGCACCGAACGACAGGACAGCATCCTGGCGGTGGACGAGCGCGGCCGGGTCTTCGCCCTCGATCAGGCTGGCGACTGGTTTCTCGGCGACACCATCGACGCGGCGTTGACCACGCTGCTGCTCGGCCGTGCTCCCGCCCGGGTCCGCGCCGACGGCACCTGGCAGTCCGACTGAGGCGCCGGCCTCAGCGGATCACCTCGACCGTGTTGCGCCGGACCACGTTCTTGCCGGGTTCACGGATCTGGTCCATCGCGGCGGTGTTGAGCAGCACACAACTGCCCGACGGGCCGGTCACCGTCACCGTGGTCGCCCGGTTGTTGTCCAGGTTCGTCACCCGCAACCGGGTGCCCACCGGGAACTGCCCGCTGGTCGCCGCCGGTCCGGCCGCCTCCTCGAAGAAGGTGATCGCTCCCGAGCAGGCCGAACGGGGTGCCGCACCGGGCACGCCCGGCGACGCGGCACCGGGGCGGATCGTCCCGGGCGCGGGCGGCGCCGCAGCGTCCAACCGCTCCACGACGTTGCGGCGGATCACGTTCTTGCCCGGTTCCCGGACCAGTTCCATGGCAGCCGCGTTGAGCAGCACACAACTGCCCGACGGGCCGGTCACCGTCACCGTGGTCGCCCGGTTGTTGTCCAGGTTCGTCACCCGCAACCGCGTGCCCACCGGGAAGCGGTCACTGGTCGCGGCCGGCGCACCGCCCTCCGCCGAGAAGGTGACCGAGCCGGCGCAGGCCGTCGACCGGGCCGGGGCGGTGTCGGCGAAGCCGAAGTTGGTCCCCACCGCCACGCCCGCCGCGGCGAGCACCGCCACTGTCGCCGCCAGCACGTGCCTGCGCTGCACCCTCATCGACGTCACTCCCGTCCTCGGTGGTGTCTTCCCACCCTGGTACGGACGGGAGCGCCCTACCGTTCAGCAGGGACGGGCACCGATCGTGCGGCAGCCAGGTCCACCGGCCCGTACCTGGTCCGCGGCGCCCCGGTGATCAGCGCCCAGTAGCGGTCGCCGTACGACCAGTGCCACCACTCGGTCGGGTAGTTCACCATTCCCGCGCCGCCGAGAGCGTCCACCAGGATCTGCCGGTGCCGTCGGGCCGTGGCGGAGATCGTGGGCGCTGCGGTGAAACAGGCGTCGTCGCTGTCCTCCGGGGTCGCGTCGATGGCCGTGCCGAGGTCGAGCTCCACACCGTCGTCGGTGCACAGCGTCAGGTCCACCGCCCCGCCGGTGGTGTGGGGGGCCACCTCGACCGGCGAGACGAACTTGGTGGTCTCCCGGTGCAGACGCTGCGGGGACCAGTCCGGGTGCCGTCGGCGCAACTCGTCCCGGTAGCCGGTGAAGATGGCCAGCTGCGCCTGGTACGGCCGGTATCCCTCGACCACGAGCAGTCGCATCCCGGCCGGCAGGGCACGCTGCGCGGCGAGCAGGCGGTCCACGACCGCGGCGCGCAGCCGCGCGTACGCCCCGGCGGGGTCGGCCGCGCGGCCGTCGAGCCGCAGTTCCGGCAGCTTCCGCAGGTCCAGCAGGGGATCGCCGTCGTCGGCGCTGGGCACCGCCGCCACCCGGGGATCGGCGAGCAGGATCATCGGATGGTCCCCCCGGTGGTGGCGACCCGTTCCGCATGGCGGGTACGGGCCAACTCGACGAGCCGGTCCACCACCTCCCGGTAGCCGAGGCCGGCCGCCGCCCACACCTTCGGATACATCGAGTGCGCGGTGAATCCGGGCATTGTGTTCAGTTCGTTGACGTACAGCTCGCCGTTGCTCTCGTCGTAGAAGAAGTCGACCCGGGCCAGGCCCCAGCCACCGATCGCGGCGAACGCGCGCAGCGACAGGTCGCGGATCCGCGCTGTCACCTCGTCCGGCAGTACGGCGGGGACGATCATCGGGTCGGCGTCGCCGAAGTACTTCTGCTGGTAGTCGAACCACCCGCCGGCCACCTGCACCTCGCCCACCGCCGACGCCTCGGGGCGCCAGCCGCCGAGCACCGCGCACTCCAACTCCCGGCCGGCCACCCCCTGCTCGACAATGACGAGCTGGTCGTGGCGGAACGCCTCGGTCACGGCGGCGGCCAGGTCGTCGCCCTCCCCGACCCGGGAGATGCCGATCGAGGAACCCATGCTCGCCGGTTTCACGAAGAACGGCCGACGCAGCCCGAGGACCAGCTTCTCCGGGTCGCCGGCCGCCCGGTACGTGTGTGCGTCGAACGCGACGTACGGGGTGACGGGGATGCCCTCGGCGCGCAGCGCCCGCTTCATCGCCACCTTGTTCATACCCACCGCGGAGGCGAGGATGCCGCACCCGACGTACGGCACATTCAGTGACTCCAACAGCCCCTGCACCACACCGTCCTCGCCGAACGGGCCGTGCAGCACCGGGAAGACCACGTCCAGCTCGGCGTGCACCGCGCCGGGGGCGTTACCCGCGGACACCTGCACGACGCCGGGACGCGGACCGGCCCGCAGCTCGACGGCCGGTCCGGTCACCAGCAGCCGGTCGTCGATGGCGCGCTCGCCCGCCGGCCGGTCCCGCAACTCGGCGAGCAGCGCGTCGGGCATCAGCCGGAACCCGCCGCTGCGGGTGACGCCGACGGCGACAGTGCGGTAGCCGCCACCGCCGAGCGCCCGCGCCACCCCGAGCGCGGACGCGCAGGACACCTCGTGCTCCGCCGACGGTCCGCCGAACAGGATTCCGATCCGCGTGGGCGCGCTCATGCCGCCACCGTTTCCAGGCCCGGCAGCTCCGCGGGCGGCGGGACCAGCAGCCTGGCCACCAGCGCCGGCTCCACGTTCCCGCCGGTGAGCACCACCCCGATGGTTCGCCGCCGGCCGGTTTCGGGGGCGAGCCGGAGCGCGCCGGCAAGGCCGGCCGCCCCGGACGGCTCGGCGAGCACCTTCAGCTCCGTCAGGATCAGCCGGAACGCCGCCCCGATCTCGTCGTCGTCGACCCGGACGACTCCGCGCAGCACGTCCCGCACTATCGCGAACGGCAACTCGCCCACGCAGGACGGCCGCAGCCCGTCCGCGATGGTGGGCACCGACACGACCGGGACCCGCTCACCGGCCGCCAGGCTGCGGGCGAGCGAGTCACAGCCGACCGGTTCCACGCCGTACACCTCGATGCCCGTGCCGGCGGCGGCCAGGCAGGCGCCGGCGACCCCGCCACCACCACCCACGGGTACGACGAGCGCGTCCAACGGTGTGCCGGCGCGCTCGGCCTCCTCGATCAGTTCGAGGCTGGCGGTGCCCTGCCCGGCGATGACGTCCGGATGGTCGTACGCGTCGACGACCGGGTGACCGCTCTCGTCGTTGAAGCCGTTGGCCACCGCCACCCGCTCCGCCACGCTGGTGCCGGCGAAGACCACCCGCGCCCCCGCCGCGCGGGCCCGGTCGACCTTCGTCGGTGCCGCGTCGACAGGCAGCACCACCGTCGCCGCGATCCCGTGCTGCCGGGCTGCCAACGCCACCGCCACCGCGTGGTTGCCGGTGCTCTGCGCGATCACCCCGCGGTGGCCGGCGGCGGCGAGCCGACCAACCGCCCGCAGCGCGCCACGCATCTTGTACGAGCCGCCGTCCTGGAGGTTCTCCGCCTTGAGCAGGACGCGCGCCCCGGCCAGTCCGTCGATCACCGGGGACCGCAGCACCGGGGTGCGGACCACCCGGCCGGCGAGCCAGCGGGCGGCCTCCTCCACATCGGCCCGGACCGGGGCAACGGTGCGTGACATCGGTTTCTCCTTTCGGGCACACCACGGATCGGATCCGCCGGTACGCCGGACCCGGGAAACGGTGGTGCGGCGCTAGGTCACATTGGGTAGTTGGACGTCGACCCGTAGACCGCCGTGCTCGGCGGGCCGGGCCGCGATGATCCCGTCGTGTGCCTGGGTGATCGAGCGGGCGATGGCCAGGCCGAGACCGGCGCCTCCGCCCTGCGAGGTGCGGTCCCGGGCGAGCCGGCGGAACGGCTCGAAGAGACCGGCCACCGCCTCGGCCGGCACGGGCTGACCGGTGTTGACCACGGACAGCGCGGGCACGCCGCTCACCACGACGGTAAGCGAGCCGCCCTGCCGGTTGTACTTGATCCCGTTCTCCACCAGGTTGCTGACCAGGCGCTCCAACAGCACCCGCTCGCCGACGACGACCCGGGGCGTGAGGTGCGTGTCGACGGTTATCGCAGCCTCCCGGGCACGGTCCTGGTACCCGGCGAGCACCGCCTCGACGATCGCGTCGAGCCGCTGCGGTATCCGCGATCGCAGACCCTGGTCACTCTCGCTGAGCGCGAGCAGACCCTCGATCAGTCGTTCGTTGCGTTCGTTCGTCTCAAGCAGTTGGGCGGTCAGCAACTCCAACTGCTCACCGGTGAGCGGCCGAGCCATGCCGACCTCGATGAGTGTCCGCTGCACCGCCAGCGGGGTGCGCAGCTCGTGCGAGGCGTTCGCGGCGAACCGCCGCTGCCCCTCGTATCCGGCGGAGATGCGTTCCATCATCTCGTCGATCGCCCGGGCCAGCCGGGCCAGCTCGTCGCGCCCCCGGGGGCGGATCCGGTGGCCGAGGTTCTGCGGGCCGACGTGTCCGATCGGCCCGGCCAGGTCCCGGACCGGGCTCAGGCACCACGCCGCGCCGAACCAGAGCGCCACCAGGGCCGCCGCGGTCACGAGCAGTACGGCCACCAGGGGCAGCACGAACGCCCCCGGCCGCGCCTCGGCGCAGACCGTGCTGAGGCCGGGCAGGGGCACGTCGCAGAACTGCTGCCCCCAGGCCCAGGTCACCCCGGTCAGCCACTTGCCCATCGTCGGCAGCACCGGCCCGGCCAGCAGTGCCAGCAGGCCCACGAGCAGCACCCGACGGCGGGGCGTCCAGCTCACGCCGTACCGCCGATCCGGTAGCCGACCTTCGGAACGGTGTGGATGATCGTCGGATCACCGAGCTTCTTCCGGAGCGTCATCACGGTGACCCGTACCGCGTTTGTGAACGGGTCGGCGAACTCGTCCCAGGCCTGCTCCAGCAACTCCTCGGCGCTCACCACCTGCCCGTCGGCCCGCAGCAGCACGTGCAGCACCGCGAACTCCTTCGGGCTCAGGGTGAGCGGCCGGCCGTCCCGGGTGGCCACGTGCCGGCCCACGTCCAGGGTCAGGCCGTCCTGGCTGAGCACCGGTGGCAGCGCCGGGGTGGACCGTCGGCCGAGCGCCTGCACCCGGGCCACCAACTCGGCGAAGGCGAACGGCTTGGTCAGGTAGTCGTCCGCACCGAGCCCGAGCCCCTCCACCCGGTCGCGGATGCCGGCCGCCGCGGTGAGCAGCAACACCCGGGTGCCGACCTGGGAGTCGGCGATGCTGCGGCACACCTCGTCGCCGGTGTGCACGGGCATGTCCCGGTCCAGCACCGCGACGTCGTAGCGGTGCACCCCGATCCGCTCCAGCGCACCGCCGCCGTCGTAGCAGACGTCAACGGCCATCGACAGACGGCGCAGCCCTTCGGCCACCGTGTCCGCCAACAACCGCTCGTCGTCCGCCACCAGCACCCGCACGTCGTCTGCTCCCCCGAGTTCCGCTTGCCCGGCATACCGTCGCAGGCCCGGGTTAAGGGTTCTGTAAGCACCCGCAGCAGCCATCCTCCACGCGAGCGTCCGGCGGGCAAACCAGCAAGCACCCCGGACGCCGTCGACTTCGTACCGATCGCCAACCCCCTGCGCCATCCGTCCCAAACCCCCCAACGTGACCTACACCACCCCCGGCCACGCCCCGGCACCCCCGGCCGCGTCCCGCGTCCCGCACCCCCGGCCGCGTCGATCATGGAGTTGTGGTGGGCGCCAGCTCCAACTTTGCCCGTTTTATCGGGCACCACAAGTCCATGATCGACCGGTTGGAGAGCGGGGCGGGGGGCCTGGGGGTGGAGGGCGAGGCGGGGGTGGGTTTAGGGGTGGAGGAGGGGGAGCAGGGTTTTGATGATGTGGGTAGGGCGGCGGTAGAGGTCCAGGTCCGTGAAGTGGCGCATCTGCCAGCCGTTGGCGGCGAGCCAGTTCGATCGGAAACGATCGCGTCGGAGACGGGCGCGGTCCAGGTGGGACGAGCCGTCGTATTCGACACCGACACGGTGTTGCCGATAGCCAAGATCCAGGCGGTAGAGCGGTATCCCGTTGCCGTCCCGGACCCAGATCTGCGGTTCCGGCGGTGAAAGGCCGCCGTCGATCAGGACCAGTCGAAGCTGGCTCTCCTGACGGCACTCCGCACGAGGATCGGCACGTGGCACGAGATCGCGGGCCTGGCAGACCCCACGCAGACGTTTGTGGCGAGCGACCTCAACCAGCAGCTCCTCAGCCTGGCAAGCGCCTACGCGGAGGCAGAGGTCCAGCAGCGGAATCACCTCCATCCGACGCATCGATCGGGCCAAATCCACCGCACACCTGGCAGCGGGTGCGCACGGCACTCCAGCCAGCAGCACCGGATCGCGTACCGGCAGTACCGCCTCGTGGGCGACCACGCCCTGGATGTGCGGGACGTTTTCCCCAGCCGGGACGATCACATGCACCTCGTTGCTGCGGACGTCGCCGAAGCCATGCAGTTGCGCACCGGTGTGGAAACCGACGACGGCGGTGGCGGGCAGCCGTCGGAGAATCGCCGGGAGGTGTGTTGCCGGATCAGCCGACGGCGCGTAGATGCCCCGCGACACCCGGTGCAGGCGGGACAGCTCGGCAAACGTCCGGACCCGCTGCCGGCTGAAGCCGGCAGCGAGCAGCTCCGAATATCGATACAGGGGCTCTGCCATGCCGCAGAATCTGCGGCACCATGCGGCCACTCCTCGACCCCAACCCGGTGCCCTGTGGACAACTACCGGCCCTGTGCACAACCCCCAATCTCCCCCCGTCCGTGCTAGGCCGTGTCTTCAAAGGTTCACAGCCATTGGAGTAGCGCGGCGATGGTGACGGTGGCCTGGTACGAGGTCGCGGTCTTGTCGTAGCGGGTG